>CAZIVQ010000018.1:0-14272 GCA_964542415.1 uncultured Bacteroidia bacterium
GTGCCGCTGCCCGTGGAGACCGTCCTGCGGGAGTACCTGACCAAAAGCGGGCTGGGGCGGCGGTTGTAGGGACCGGGCATGCCCTGTCCCTTGCAATCAGGGATGAGCGTCCCCGCATCTGATCAGGTCGGCTTGCTTGACTTCCGTCTTGGCAATGGGGGTCAGATGGAGGAAAAGGCTTTGTGGTATGCGGCTAAAATGGCATCTATGGTCTCGTTCCAGGGTTCATGGATAACCATGCGCTTGGGGTCGGCCTCAAACCATTCGATGGTGCGCTTGATGCCTTGTTTGAAGGGAATGGTGGCGGTAAAACCCGGCACAAAGGTTTTGATCTTGCTGTTGTCGAAAATGACGCTGGTGGATTTGTCCCCCAAAAAATTGCCCACCAGCCATTCCTGGCCGATCTTCCGAGCTACTTTGGCCATAAAATCGGAGGGAACATGCACAATGTTGGGCTTGACCCCCACGGCCGCGCCCACCGCTTCGTAGACCTGGTCCCAGGTCAGCAATTCATCCGAAGTGATGTGAAACGCATGCCCCAGGGCCTGCTGATGGCCCAGCAGGCCCACGAAGCCCTTGGCAAAGTCTTCGGAGTGGGTGATGGTCCAGAGCGAAGCGCCATCGCCCTGCACCACCACCTCCTTGCCTGCTTTCATCCGCTGGACGATGGTGTAGTCGTCCCAACTGCCCAAGGCCACCGGGATCACGGTTTCATACGTCAAGCTGGGCCGGACGATGGTCATGGGAAAGTCCGCATCGCGGTACAGTTGGTTGAGCCTTTCCTCCGCCGCAATCTTGTCGCGGGAGTAGTCCCAAAAAGGATTTTTCAGGGGCGTTGACTCGGTCACGATGGGGTGAGCGAGCGGCTTTTGGTAGGCCGAGGCGGAACTGATGAAAAGGTACTGATCGGTTTTGTCGCGAAAGAGGCGAAAGTCCCGCTCGATGTCGGCAGCATTGAAGGCGATAAAATTGGCCACCACGTCAAACCGCTGGCCTTGCAATACGTTGGCGACCTCCGCCTCGTCGTGGATGTCGGCTATGATGCTTTTCGCTGCTGGGTGGGGCAGGGGCTTGTTGCCCCGGTTGAGTAGGTGGACTTCCATCCCTTGGGCGATGGCTGCCCTCACGCAGGCAGAGGAGATATTGCCCGATCCGCCGATGAATAAGATTTTCAACATAAAGGTGATTAGGAGTGATAAAACCAGGGCCGTTTTCCGCCGAGTCTCCCTTAAATATATGGCTCTCCCCAGCCCCAACCATCCTGTCCTATGATTGCGCGCCGGGGGGCATGCATGCAGGGGAGGGAAGAGAAAAGCGCCCGGCCTGGGGCGCTTGCCAGCAGAAAAAGCAGGGTCGAGAGGCACGCTCATCACAAGTCTGCCTGCGTGGCTGTCGCCCGGCGGTTGGGATCCCCCTGCCCCTCGGTAAACCGAGCGGCATCCCCCTTTTCAAAGGGGACTTTCTGCCCAACGGCGTTGGTCGTCCATCGTGAGGTTCCCTTCAAAAGGAGCTGGGCGATCCCAAGGATCGGTCTGAGGGATTACGGGTTGCTCTTTGTCATCCCCTGAGGTTCTCTGGCGACAGGACCCCGTCAACAGAAGCGGCTTATTCCTGCTTCTGAATGGCCTTGACGTAGTGGAGCGCTTTTCCACGCAGGCGCAGGAAATACAAGCCGGTGGGCTGATCGCTGAGATCAAGCGCTATTGGCTGTCCCGCTGCGCGGACCTGCCGCTGGAGCACCGATCGTCCCTGGGTATCCAGCACCTCAAGCTCGAAGGTACTGCCCGCCGGGAAGAGGTCTTTGGTGTCTACCGAAAACCGGCCTGTGGAAGGGTTGGGATAGACCGTAACCGTCGAGCTGATGCCTGCTTCCACGCTGGTGAGACTGCTGGCGTCACTCCAGGCCATCACATCATCAAAATACCAGTATTCGATATTGCTGGTGTAGCTAGGACCATAGTGATTATGGGTAAACCTGATGCGATCATAGACGCCGGAGGGCATTCCGGTGAAATCATACACCAGTTGAACCCAGGTGTTGACATCCTCCTCATTATACCGGATAAATATTCTGGTTCTCTCCACCCCTGTGGTCTCGTCCCACAATTGGAAACTGGTCGCCCCGGTAGCGCTGGAAAAAACTTTTCTTGTCATCACGGGATAGAGGTCCAGCGCGATTTCCGGCACATCAGCCTCTGCCCCCGCCCAGCGCGGAGAGGCAGGGGTTTTATATACCAGGCCGACGCTGTCGCTCACATTGATCCCGGAAGGAGAAGGATTGGCGACCTTCTCGAATACGGCATCCAAAATGGGGGTGAATGCCAGATCCCGGGTGTCAAAGTCTACATACAGATACGATTCTGCTACTGCAACCGGGAATTCATAGGTCTTCGTGCCACAGGAGGTCCCGACCGCTACGCTGATGAGGCCGGAGCTCGTCCCGAAGTCAACCTGTATGGTGGGCGTGCCTTGCCCGGAGAGGAGGCTAACGTCAGCGGGGACCGACCAGGTAAAGGTATCGCCTGCCTCCTCATCAATGGCATAGGTCTGGTTGGTCGTGTTGGGAGGCACGGACACTTGGCCGCTGATGGCATAGGTCTGCAGGGCTACGGGGAGGGTATCCCTGAGGGTCGCGCCACAGCTGCTGTTGAAGGCGACGACCACTTCTCCCGGATCGCAGCCCCAGTCCACCACAATCTCGTTGCTGCCTTGACCGGAGACAATGCTGGCGCTCGCCGGCACTTCCCAGGTAAAGGTACCCGCGCTTGCTTGCGGAAAGGCGTAGGTAAGGCCCCCTTGATTTTCAGTAAGGGTTTCCGGCCCTGAGAGGGTCGGCAGCGCGAAGCCCGTCACCGCAAAGGAAAGGGTCACCGTATCGCAAGGGGTTTGCAATGCGAGGGAAACATCGCCAGGGGTACAGCCCCAGTCCACGGTGATGGCGTGGGTGCCCTGCCCCGCGGTGATGCTGGCATCTGCGGGTACCGTCCAGGTATAATTGGCGCCGGCAATGTCAGGGGCCTCATAGGAGAGGCCTGCCGCCTCTACCGTGGGTTGCTGGCCCTTGAGCCTGATTCGCTCCGGCCGGTTATACACCCGCACGTAATCCACTTCCAGGGTCTGCGGCAGCACGGTGGGGTCTACAGGTCCGGGCCAGTTTCCGCCCAGGGCCAGGTTGAGGATGAGGTAAAAATCTTCCTGGAAAGGCGCCCAGGGACCAATATCATCGGGTGTGAGCTGATGGTATTGGATGCCATCTATGAACCAGGTGATGGAATCCGGCTCCCATTCCATGGCAAAGACGTGGAAATTGTCGGCCAGTACCTGGCCCGTAGGCAGGTCATAATATCCGGATTGGTAGTCGTAAGGCATGCCGGTATGGACAGTGCCCACGAGCTGACCGGGATTGGTTCCGATCATCTCCATGATATCCATTTCCCCACTTCGGGGCCAGATGCCATAGACCGATTCAGTCGGCAACATCCAGAAGGCGGGCCAAACCCCCTGCCCCTGGGGAAGCTTCATCCGGGCCTCAAAGCGGCCGTAGCGGAAGTCGGCTTTACCCTGGCTCTTGATTTTGGCGGAGGTATAGTCACTAAAAGCAACGCTATCCTCCCGCCCGGTAATGACCAGCAGGCCATTTTCTACCTTGATGTTTTCGGGCGCGTCGGTGTAGAACTGCCACTCATTGTTTCCCCAGCCACAGAGTTCCGGACAACCGTCTCCGATGTCGTAGCTCCAGTTATTGGTGTTCAGGGCCGTGCCGTTAAATTCGTCGGCCCAGATGAGTTCCATGCAGGGCTGTGCCTGTGTCCCGGTGGGGAGGAAGGCCAGGCAGGCGCTCAGAAGTAAAAAGCGGAAGGGTTGTGTGATTCGTTTCATGAAGCGTTGGTTAAGGCAAAATGAAGAAAAGCGCCGAGGGGCAGGTACCGGTTCCAGGCTTTCATCAAAAGCCATCGAATCCCAATTGGGAAAATTCCACTTTCCAGACCTTGGCATTCACGTCAATCTGCCAGGTCCAGTTTTTATCTCCGTAAAAATAGCCCTCCCCGGCAGTTTTGTCGCACATGTTTTGGCCTTGCCGGAACTTGACTGTGAGGGTTTGCATCGGATTGGTGTCGACCTGGTCCAGGGATATGTGCTGTAGCCCATCCCCGATACAGTCGTGAGTCAAAATGCCGTTATATTTATAGAATGTGCCCCTTATGCCCACCAAATAATCCTGAGGCCTGATCTGGCCATTTTCGGGACTTACAATGACGGTAAGGACATTGGCTGGAGAAGCCAAGTTTTCGGTATACCCCTTGGAGGCTGGTACCCGACCGCCGCCGGCATCGCTGCGGTTCCAGACGATTTGATGTTGTTGATTGACAAATGATTTTAAGCTGAACAGGCTGACTTTTCCATAAATATGTACCGGGTAGTCATTATCGTGATGGCTTTTGAGCAAGCGCCAATTCTGGGCGGCGATTTTGTAAATCTCTGGACGCAGCGGGGTATTGCCCGCCTTGGAGCCGGTATACTCCTCCAGCGCAAAGGCTAGCATGGCCCGGCGGTAAGCCAAGGCGGCGACTGGGGTATTGTCCTGGAAGAATTGGGGGGTGATCAACTCAGACAGGCGTTCCAACTCGATCTTGATGGGCTGGACATTTTCATTGCCTACGGTGTAGTTGTCAAAATCACCTTGCCCGCCCCGGTAGACGTAACCGATCCGTTCTTGGCTGTTCTTGTTCACATACTTTTCCTCGTTGGTAACGCCCACATTAGCTTCGAGTCCGGCCTGCACCCCTTTGATTGGAGCTGACAGTTCCAGGCCTACGTTGGTCTTGAAGCTGTTGCTGTTCAAATACTCCTCCAGAGAGCTTCGCTTATATCGCAGCATGAACCCTCCGTAATAGGTGCGGGTGGGATAGTGGGTGCCCCAGCTACGAACAAACGCGCGGTAAGCCTCAAATTCGCGAAGCTTTCGCGCCTCAGCCAGGGCCCCGGGAGCCGATGCCTGCACGGGCAGGGCCAGCACCGCTGCTTTAAAGGCAGAAGTTAGCCTGGCTTGTTCCGGAACCAGTTGCACGTAGTAGACGGTGTCGCTTTTTCGGGCAAAGGAAAACACTTCCCCTTGGGCTGATTCATTCTCGGTCATCTTGCTGAAGCCTGCGCTCAAGCCCGCTTTGCCTGCGCCTGGCACCTCGCCACTGATGCCGATATTGACCGAAAGGCCGTTTTTGAAGGCCTGGGAACCGTAGTACGTTTCGGTATTGATATTGCCCACCCCGGAATTATCCACCTTCAGGCTAAAGGTGTTTTTCATCGTGATGCCTCCATCGTAAGCATGCCAGTCGGTGTCATCTTCCTGAAGTTCTGCAAACACCTGCCCCTTGAGGCCTCCCTTGTCGCGGTCATCAATATCAAGAGGGTCAAGGTAAAAAATGTCGTAGCTGGACCGGCTGGCATCCGCGTTAGCAATCTTGGTATAGTTATTTCGGGCATCTTTCCAGCGGATTCCCACCGTGAGCAGGTGGCTCACGTTCAGTTGATTGACCTTGTAGTCCGGCAGTTTGTAATCATCTGCATCAGGAACCGAAAACACATAGACATCTCCTTTCTGAGCATCCGAAACCACGAGGCTATCGGACGGAGTCAGCCGCCCGATGAATAGGGGGTCCTTCTGACCAGGAATGGAGCGGGAAACGTCAATGGACTCCAGCTTCTCCGGGTCGTTGATGAAAGTGATGGTGCCGGTGGGACCCTTACGCGGGGGACGCTCGGCGGGAGCCTGAGGCGCATCCACAGGAGGTCGTACCCCCTGCGAAGTGTAGTAGGCATCTTCAAACTTGTGCAGCACAGTGATGGTGCAACCGGTGAGGAGAAGCAGCACAAAAGTGCTAAGGAGAGCGAAATGGGGAGTGGAAATTGAATTCATAGCAGTATGGATACCATAAAAAAATCTGATGAAACAGGCCATTTGGAAGCAGGATTGACTGGTGAAACGGCCGAAATCGCAGGCGGGGCTTGGCCTGGAATCACATTTTTGCCGCCACTTTTGGCACCTCACCACCAGCCTGCCCGGTTCTATGAATCGTGACACTGTTGACGCTGCCGTTTGGCTCCCGGTTGAACACAAAACGGCGGGAAATAGCGAGGGCTATAAAAGCATTGGCTCCATCGGGCTTTAGCTCTACGGCGGTGTAGCCGGGAATATCAAGCATCAATTGCTGATCCGCCCGGCGTATGACCACGCCCCCCTCACCTTGCCCAAAAGGCACCCGCATATCGTACTGGCCGGTGTAGGCATCGAGAGCGGCGAGCCGCTCAGCGGTGGTGGGCACTTTTTGCAGGTTGAGATCGAAGGTAAAGATGGGGATCTCCCCGGCCTGGTCCAGGGGAGATTTGATGACCTGCTCCTGATCTGTTTCAGGCAGGTCGTTGAGGATAGAGTCTTCAGCATTCAGGGCTTCGCCGGCAAAGTACATCTGGGTCACGATCTCGTGGTAGCCTCGGCGGGAGACCCGAAAGTGAATGTGTGGCGCGCGCCATTCATCCGGATTTGCTGGATTGAGGGGATAGGCCGCCGGCTTGATGGTGCGAAAGCCATAGCCGCCTTCGGCATCGGTGCGCAGCTCGCCCCAACCTTGGAAGGGGGGATCCAAGGGCCGGGGGTTGTCGGCGTCGCCTTCGTGTACGTAGCGCCCGTAGTGGTTGGCCTGCCAGATCTCGACCAGGGCGTCAGGGATCGGTTGGCAAGCTTCGTCCAGGATGCGGCCCCGCACCAAGATGACCTGTCCCTCGGCCTGTCCTTCCTGGCCCTAGATGGTAGTGAGGTCCAGGTCGCCATCGCCATTTTTGACGTGGGGATAAAAAGGGCCCAGCGTCTGCTGGGCAGAGGCTTTGCAGGCTGCGGCCTCGGCCAGTTCCTGGGCACGGGCCTGGGTTTCTTTGGGCGTACACCCGAGGCTGGTGGTGATCAGGCCGGCGGTGGCACCCAGGCCTAGTTGCAAAAATTTGCGACGGTGGTTGAGGGAGGATTTCATCAGGGTTTGTGTAAGTAAAAAAAGAAGGGGGGGCCGAAGGCGCCATCCAAAAGCGGTGAAACGCTTTCGCGCTTTTTTCTTGAGGGAAAACCGTAAGGTATTGGGGATCAAGTGAATGACTTACTCAGGAAAGGCAGCTTCCCCTGACCGGTCTGCGAGAGCCAAGGCAGGGGAAGCTGCGGGCCAGATGGCGACCGGACTAGTCTATGGCGTCCACCACTTCGCGCAGCTCGCTGCGGACAATGGTGCGAGTGCTTAACACTTTTTCCATCAGGCCTTCATCTTCCCTATCCGGATGGGCCGCTTCCCAGGCGTCACTTTCGTCATTGTGCATATCGGCCCAATTGTGGTACATGTCAAGGGTAGAGGCATTGTAGGGTAGTTCGGCTCCCCGGGGAAATTCCATGTACCCCATTAGCCAGCCAGCCCGGTGGCCCATCTCGGCACTTTTGGTATGCACAGGCATGAAGGTTTCGGTCTCCAGGCTCACCCAGTCTTCCCATTTGGCGACGGGGACATGCATGTAGTTTTCTATGATGAAGCGGGCCGGCTTGCCACTTTCATCCGTAACCATTCTGATTCCGGACCAAATCTCTCGTTTGACCAGGGTACGGAAATCATCGGCTTCCATCGCCAATTCCAAATCATCTTCGGAAAGGCTGGCGGTGAGTTTTTTCCAGGTGGCTTCATCCCAGGTAGTACTGACATTCCCCACGGCCGCCCAGTCTTTGAAGTGCGTGAGGGTGAGGTAGTCGTACTCGGTGTGGCTACCGGCGGGAAAGTGGACTTGTTCCAGGGACCAGTCAGTAATCAGACCGGCTTTTTTGCGAGCCGCATGGATGCGTTTCCAGACACCTTCGCAAGCCCGGTACTGGGATTCCATGCCGGGCTTTACCTTCATGTACTCCACCAGGACGTAGGATCCGCCTTCCTGAGCCAGGGCAGGGGTGAGTAACATCCCCCCCAGCAGGAGAAAGCAGAAAAATTGGATAAATCGTTTCATTGGTAGTTGTATTAAGATGAATTAAATCCAGGGTTGGGTGGATAGGGAAAGGAAGGTTTCATCATTCACAACCAAGGTCTTTAATTGATTAAGTCCCTTCACGTATTCCCCATCTTGCCGGAAATCCTAGCACATATGTTGCATCTCTACCTCACCGATGTCTGAAAACTCCTGATCGTAACCCACTTACGCGCTTCACTCGGCGGATCACCAAACTCCTCCGCCAAGGCGCGATGGAAGGAGTTGGCATCGCTCAGAACCCCAACAAGCCAGCCAGCTTGCAGGCTGGTTCATCGGTTCTACATCCTATCCGGGAGCATCAAAGCACCATCAATGGCAAGCGGAGCTGCTGCCCACCCTGCCGGGCGACGATATAGTAGACCCCCTCACTGAGGTCGCGGACATCAATCTCGATGCGGTTGAGGCCAGAGGCGAGGCGCTGCTGCTGCAACTGCACCAGGCGACCCTTTGCATCATAGAGACTCAGCGCCAAGGGGCCCTCATCGAGGGCCTGGAGGCTCAGGGTAGTGAGTTCAGTGGCGGGATTGGGCGCGAGGGGGGGTTGGAGGGGCGGGCTGAAGGCCCACCGCACCCAGGGGGTATAGCTGTTGCCGCCGGCGGGGTCCACCTGCCTCACCCGGTACCAGGAGCGGCCCAGGTAGGGCTGCTCGTCCCAGGCTTCGTAGCTGCGCAGGTCCTGACTGTTACCCGCGGCGGGCAGGGTGGCGAAGGACGCGAAGGCCAGCCCATCGACGCTTCGCTCCACCACGAAATAGTCGCTGTTGAGCTCGGTCGCGGTCTCCCAGCGGCACTGCACCCGCGCACCCACGGCTGTGGCCGTGAAGCCCAGCCACTCCACCGGGAAGGAGGTGGCGCTGAACTCAGCCAGGGTGAGGCGGTTGGCGGCGGGCAACTGATCCACCCCAGCGAACTCCACGAAGTTGGCGTTGGCGTCGCGGCTGGTGAAGCCTAGCGGAGCGTAGCTGAGGCCATTGTCCGAGCTGAGAAAGGCCTCAAGGTCGCTCTCGCCGGCTCCATTTAGCTCGGCATCGAAGTAAGTGAAGCGCAGGGTAGCGTTGAGGCCGCTGTTGTTGGTCGGGACCACTATGTAGTAGCGCTCAATGCCGCTGGCAGCACCCACACTCTGCGGGGCGAAATGCCGACTGAGGCTGGTGCTGCCAAGGTTGGCGGCCGAGGTGATGAGGAGTCCCAGGTTGGCGGGATTGGCCTGGCTGGGGGCATTGAGGTCGCGCACGGCGAGGATGCGGGCCGTAGCCGCTCCGCTGTTGAAGGCGCGGTGGGCTTCACTTTCGTTGACCAGGCTGCCGGTGGTGCCCAAGCTGATTTCCTGCCCGTTGAGGTCTAGCGAGCCCTGGGTGAAGCGCAGCTCGTCGTCGACGGATATCGACGTCTGCAACTGTAGCCCCGCGCCACCCTTGTCCAGGGTCAGGCGGTGAAAGCTCGCCCCCGTCCCGCTGATGGCGCTGGCCCCGCCCCGAAAGATGACTTCGGATTGAGCGGGGATCACATTGCCATTCTGCTGCCAATCAAGGTCCTGCACCACGAGGATCGGAGCGCCACTGACGACGATTTGGGCGCCTCCCTCGATCTGGAGCTGCCCGTAGGCGCTCAGGCTGAGTAGGCAGGCCAGGGTACATAACAGGTATTTCATAGCTAGGGGAGCTTAGTGATTGATAGAGGCTTCCAGGCGGGAAAGGCGGGCTTCGAGGCTACGCATTTGTTCCATTTTGGCTTTCAGTTCGGTGATTTCCGCTTGCTGTGCGTCGATCACCGCCTGCTGCTCTTGCAGCGCCTTGATGGCCACGATGCCAAAGCCGCTATAGTCCAGGGTATAGTAGGGTTCCCGCTCACTGTTGGGGTCGGGTGCGCGCACCAGCTCGGGGAAGAGCGGTTCCACTTCCTGGGCGATAAAGCCCAGGTACTGGCGGCCCCGCTCATCCTGCTTGTACTGATACTGGCTGGGGCGTAGCTGCATCACCTTGTCCATGACGCTGGGCATGGCGGCGACACCGGTTTTAAGGCCAGCGTCGGACGTGCTGGTGTAAGCGCCGGATACTGGGTCGAAGGATCCTCGAAAACTGCTGTTGTAATACAACTGAAAGGCATTGGTGGTATTACTTGCAAATAGTTCCCAGTCATTGCCAGCCGTGTTTTCCAGGTTCACCCCATAAATTCCGGTCTGGATGACCTTGAGGCGGTAGTTGCCCGGGTCTGAGCCGCCGATGACGGTTCTTCCATCATTTAGGATGGTGAGGGCGTTGGAGCGGCCCGAAAGTTGACTGCCATTGCCGAGGCTGAAGAGGGTACTGCTCGTACTCGCTACACTCCATCTGCCCAGTTTGACCTCGCCTGGATTGATGGCAATATTGTCGCTACCGCCCACAAAAGCGCCGCTTCCCTCGGCACTATTGTTCTTTCCTCCCCCCACAAAAGAATAAATGCCTGAAGCCTGATTGCCCTGCCCACCGACCACAGCAGAAAAGTCACCCATATTGGCAAGATCCCATTCGTTGCCCAAAGCCTGCCCCGCCCGGAAGGCGGCTTTTTCAGGAATCCACATCAGGCGGGTGCCCGCCCCGGTAGCCGACAGGCTACCACTGTAACCCTGCATCCAAACCCCGGCCATCAAGACCTGCCCATTCTGTACGTGCAGGCGCGCCTGCGGACTGGAAGTTCCGAGCCCGGTACGGCCATCCTTGAGGATGGTCAGGGCATTCGAGCGGGCGCTGGTACTGGTGCCGGTTCCATTTCCCACCACAAAGAGGCGGTCGGCGGCGTTGAAGGAGGTGGTACTATTGGGCGTATATGTTTCGGAAAAGAGGCCTACCACGGCTTCGCCATAGGAGGAAGCAGTATTACTAACTCCTCCTCCGATGAAGGAAGCAAATCCATCTGTTACATTGTCAGTTCCCCCGACTATCGCAGAACCCTAATTGTTAGCGCGATTCACAGAGCCTCCTCCAACGAAGGTTCTTTCTCCAAAAGCACTATTGGCAAAGCCACCTACTACACTGGAGTAATCTCCTATGCTTGATGGCCACCACTCTGCCCCCTGAACAGTACCTACCCGAAAAGCTGATTTCTCCGGGATCCACATCAGGCGGGTGCCGGACCCGCTATCGGGGATGGCACCGCTGTAGTTGGAGACAAAGTAGCCGCGCATCATGATCTGGCCATTTTCTACATGCAGGCGTGCCTTCGGGCTGGAAGTCCCAATACCGGTGCGGCCATCCTTGAGGATGGTCAGGGCGTTGGAGCGGGCGCTGGTACTGGTGCCGGTTCCATTTCCCACCACAAAGAGGCGGTCGTCGGCGTTGAAGGAGGTGGTACTGTTTGGCGTGTAGGTTTCCGTGTAGAAACCTATTGCGGTTTCGCCATAGGAGTGGGCGCTGTTGTAATATCCTCCCAAGATGGAGGAATAGTCGCCACTTGATGCATTTTCTGCGCCTCCTCCCACGAAGGAACGAAATCCACTGGCCAGATTGTCGTTTCCGCTGCCGATAAATGATTCAATCCCGGTAGCGTCGTTAAATTCTCCCCCGCCGATGAAGGAATAATTTTCGTGTGCAATATTATTCCTTCCTCCTCCGACTAAAGCATAATCTCCAATAGCTTCATTGCTACTTCCTCCGCCGACTGAGGCATAATCTCCAATGGCTTCATTGCTATTTCCTCCGCCAACAGTGGATACAGACCCCGATGCGACATTGTATGCCCCTCCTCCTACAAATGAAGACGGTCCGGAGGCAATATTATCCAATCCTCCTGCTACAGAGGAGTTCATCGCAATGTTGGCAAGATCCCATTGGGTACCACTAACTCTGCCTACCCGAAAAGCCGCCAGCTGCGGCACCCACATCAGGCGGGTGCCCACGCCTGTAGCAGGCAGGGGACCTGCATAGCCGCCATCAAAGGTGCCCTGTAACAGGACCTCCCCCTCGGCGACATGCAGCTGTGCTTGCGGGCTGTTGGTGCCCAGGCCCAGCCAGCCCTGGCCGGTGAGCCGCATGTGCTCGGCAAAGCCGGTGTAGTTTTCTTCCGAAGTGGCGAAACGCAAAGACGTACCCGCTTGCCAGTTGAAGAAGGGATCGGCATCTGTGAGCCGCCCCCCATAAAAGCGCAGGAAGTGGGTGGAGTCGCCATTGTAGAGCTTGAGGAAGCCGGGGATAAAGGGATCGTCCCCCCGGACCATCAGGCTGCCGTCGGGATTGAGCAGCATGGCTTCGCTGCCATCCACATCAAAGCGGATGGTGTTGTCGTCGGGGCCTTCCTCGACCTGGATCTGGGTGTTGCCATCGGCGTCGGCGAGGCGATCCAGATTTCCGGCGACCAGCTCGGTCCAGCCGCTGGCAGCGTTGAACCAAAAGGACTGGGTATCGAGGTCATAGACCAGCAGGCCAGTGGCGGGGCTACTGATGGTGGTGCGCTGGCCGCTGTTCATGCGGGGCACGAGCATGCCCTGGGTGGTGGACTGTACGTCCAGCATGGCGCTGGCGTCGGGATTGTTGCCGGTGGTGTTGATGCCCACCGACTGGGCGGGCAGCTGCATGGCGGCCATAAGGCCACAGACGAGGAGAAAAAGTACTCTTTTCATATCAAACAGAAAGCTGGGTGAAAAAATGGACGGACTGCTGAGTGAAAGGTCGGATTCGAAGGCTTCCGACTCCTGCACCTATTCCCCATCCGACGAGGAAATCCTAGCACGTATTTTTCATGCGTGCCTCCTGTTGAATTGTAAGTGTTTGATTTTCAGCTATTTACACACCTCGCTCGGCGGATAGCCAAATTCCTCCGAAAAGGCCCGGCTGAAGTAGTTGGGGTCGCTGAAGCCGACCGCGTAGGCGATCTCCGAGACATTCTGCTCACTGCTTTGCAGCAGCTCCACCGCCCGTTGCAGGCGGATCAGCCGGATGAACTGACTGGGCGTCTTGCCCATCAGCGCCTTGAGTTTACGGTTGACCTGGGTATTGCTCAATTGGGCCGCCCGGCAGAGGTCATTGACGCCGAGCTGAGGGTCGTCAAGACGATCGTGGGTGGCCCGGATCAGCTTCTGGAGAAAGGCCTCGTCGGGACTCGGCGTCTCCTTCTGGGCGATGTTCCGGAAGACCTGCACACCACCTGCATAGCGGGCTTTAAGCGCCTGTCGTAGTTCACGCAGTTTTTCCAGCCGAATAAACAGCTCTTCCTTTTCGAAGGGCTTGGTGAGGTAGGCATCGGCCCCACCCCGCAGGCCGGTCAGGCGGTCTTCGGTTGTTCCCCGCGCGGTAAGCAGAATGATGGGGATGTGGCTGGTCCGTTTGTCCTGCTTGAGGGTTATGCATACTTCGTAGCCATCTTTTTCGGGCATCATCACATCACTGATCACGATGTCGGGGATCACCTCCAGTACCCGTTCCAGGCCTGCTTGACCGTTGCGCTCGACATGGACCTCATATCGGGCCTGCAGCAAGCCAGCGATATAGGTGGCTACATCTGCATTATCCTCGATAAGAACAAGGATGGGCTTGTCGGTGACGTCTTCGGCCGGTAGCAGAGGCGGAACTGCCGGGGTCTCAGTTGCAGAAGTCCCGGCTGCCTGTGCCGATACGCCCTGAGCGATGGGGGTGCCGGTAGCCTGGCGTACCGGCAGTCCCAGGGTGAAGGTACTGCCCTGCCCCGGCTGGCTTTGCACGGAGATCTCCCCCTCCATCAACTCCACCAGCTCTCGGGTGAGGGAAAGCCCGACACCGGTGCCCTCTCCCCTGCGGGTGGCCGACGTATCTGTCTGATAAAAACGGTCAAAAATCTTCCCCAGCTCCTCCTTGGCCATACCGATGCCGGTGTCCTGCACCTTGAGGCGCAGCCAGCGCTGGTCATTTTCCTGTTCAACGGCCGCGTGGAGTACAATCTTTCCACCCTCCGGGGTGAACTTCAAGGCATTGGAGAGCAGGTTGTAGATGATGTGCTGGATCTTGGCCTCGTCATAGTCCATGACCAGCGCTTCTACCTCGGGATAAAAAAGCAGGCGGATGTCTTTTTCCCGGGCCATAGAGAAGAAGGATTCCGTCAGGTACTCAAGGAAGGGGATGATGTCGCCCTTTACCAGGGTCAGCTCCAACTTGCCCGCCTCCAGCTTGGCGAGATCAAGTAGCTGATTGATCAGGCGCAGGAGGTTCTGGCTGTTGCGACGGATCAGGTCGCGCTCTTTACTGTGTCCCCGGATCTGGTCTACCATGCCGATGAT
>CAZIVQ010000019.1:0-13652 GCA_964542415.1 uncultured Bacteroidia bacterium
CCCATGGCAAGAAGATCTTGACCAAATACCTGCTATTTATCCGGCAGCTGAGCGAGCGACTCGAGACCAACCTGGACGAAAAATCCTTTAGCTATCTGCTCGATGGACTTGAAGTATTCAACCAGCTCTCGCCGAACTAGTGTAATATTTGCCCGGCAATTTTTCATTCTGTCGGAAAATTCGCCGAATCAGACCCAACAATAACATGTGAGCAGGATGGGTACGCGCCTTCTGCCAGCCTTACGTATTGGGGTAGGGTGTTTCCCCTGCCTGGAAATCCATGAAGCAATTTTTGGATGGAAATGCGGCATCTGAAAGGCTATTCTGTCAACCCTGTCAGCGTTTTTGGGAATGCTGACAGGGTTTTAAGCGATAACCGGAGACGAAGGGAGGAAAGAATTTGCTTCCCCATTTATCCTAAAGGGGGAACAGCCTGCGTATTGGGGTAAGCCTGCCCCGCCTTTAAGCATCAACCTTTCTGGAACGGAACCTGATCTCTCAAAAATCAGGTTCCGTTCTCTTTTTACCGGCTATTTTCCGCGGCATCCTGCTTGCCCGGGAGGAAGGCAAGCAAGCCGATGACCGCTTAAACAGCGACATGGCAGAGGCTGCCACAGGGGCCTATGAGCTGGGTAGTAAAAAAGAAACAATAAGGCCTGAATATTACATCCGTAGGAACTGGGTTCATCGGGGCATAAATTTTCGCCCAAATTGTTTGACATTTGGAATATCAATAATAATAAACATACTAACATTGGAAACATTCACCCCTCCATGAAGCTTTCCCCCGGCTTTACGTGCAAGGTGCTTAAGCAAGAATGCCTTGGGTATTTCTGTCTAATGAAAGAACGCCCTGTGTAAATTATTATTTTTTTAATTAAAATTGTGGCAACAAAATGAATACTGTGAGTAAACTATTTGTGAACCCGAATGCCAACCGGCTGGAAAATGTTTTGACAGAACTTGTCAAAACCCTCAACCACCGGCGACAGGCTGTCTTAAACCGCTATCAGGTCAACGAGCTCGAAGTCAAAATTATCCACTTTCTCGATGGGGAAGAGGAAAAGAAGATGAAGGAGATTGGTTCATTCTTCAATATCAAGCTCAGCACCCTGACCAGCACCATCGACAAACTAGAGCGCAACAAGCTGGTACGGCGAAAAAACTCCAAAGAGGACCGGCGGGTCATCTACATCCACCCTACTCCCAGAGGCCAGAACCTGCTCGACGAGCTGCGGGGAAGTATCCGGAAGGTATCCGAAGCGGCCATCAAGTCCGCGAAGGCTCCAGAATTCGATGGCCTGATCAAAGGGCTCGAAACCATGCTCGAACAAGCCAAGCACACTGGCTGAAGCTTTCCTTTCGTAGGCCTTCCCCCTGTGAACCTATACCTTACCAAAGGGCCCGGATTCGTTCCGGGCTTTTTTGGGTTCATAAGGGGCTTTTTAGGCCCCAATCGTTTTTCCTCAGAAAATATTCTGTAATTTGGACCATCAGCCAAGCCAGCCCGGGTCTGTTTTTAAAGCCGGGCCGTCTAGGTTTTTTTCGGGCCCTTGTCCTGACCTGTGGCTACGCTCAGTCAACCTGTCTGTATGGCATCCATGGATTTCTTTCTTCTACAAGTATCAACCAGCAGTGGCGATACCAACCTGATCATGGTGGTTTTGTCGATTCTGGCCCTCGCGATCTTGGGCAGTATTCTTTACTATGTCCCGATAGCTTTGTGGATAGCGGCCATCCTTTCCGGGGTACGGATGGGTATTTTTCGTTTGGTCGGCATGCGCCTGCGGCGCGTCCCGACTTCGATCATCGTCAATGCCATGATCAAAGCAGTCAAGGCCGAATTACCAAAAATCCACCCCAACAAACTAGAGGCCCATTACCTGGCTAGCGGCAATGTAGACCACGTGGTAGATGCCTTGATCTCAGCCAAAAATGCAGGCATAAAGCTGAATTTTGAGCAAGCCGCCGCCATCGACCTCGCCGGACGGGATGTGCTCGAAGCGGTACAAAACTCCGTCAAACCCAAGGTCATCGACTCGGCCCGGGTGGAAGCGGTCTGTAAGGATGGCATCCAGCTATATGTAATTGCGCGCATCACCGTACGCGCCCAGATCGACAAGCTGGTCGGGGGAGCGGGCGAAGACACCATCAAAGCCCGGGTGGGGCAAGGTATCGTGGGGGCCATCGGCTCGGCGGATAACTACCGGGTACTGATGGGTGATCCTTCCTTGATCTCGGATCGCATCCTGACCGATGGCCTTTCCTCAGGCACCGCCTACGAAGTGCTTTCGATCGACATCGCGGACATCGACGTCGGGGAGAGTGTCGGGGCTGACCTCAAAACGGTCGAAGCCGAAGCCGACCTGAAGGTTGCCCGGGCCAAGGCAGAAGAAAAACGGGCAGAAGCCCAGGCAGAAGAACAATATTTCCGGGCCCGGGTGCAGGAGATGCGCGCCAAACTGATCGAAGCGGAAGCCCAGGTGCCGCTGGCTATGGCCGAAGCCTTTCGCAATGGCAGCCTAGGCATCATGGACTACCACCGCATCACCAACGTGGAGGCAGATACCCGTATGCGCCGGGCTTTCTCGGACATGGATGACCGAGAGGCTCCTGAGCCTCAAGACTTCAACGAGGAAGACAAATAATAATGGTTTTGGGGCCGTTTGGACTAAAATTTAAAGCCCCGAGATAAATCCCGGGGCTATTTTTTGGGGTGCCTCGACCCCTTCTACCGTGCCTATCCTGGCTCCAGATAAAAAAGGTTAGGTCGAGTTTTCGGGACTCGACCTAACCTGTGACTATCAACTGGCCAGGATAGAACGAAGGAGCCATCATGCTTTGGGGCAGGGCGAAAAGCGAAGATCAGCTTTTTGTTTTGGCTTCCCCTTCGACCGCTTTAGGCTCTTCGGCCGGGGCTAGGACTCCGTCTCGCGCAATGCCTTTCTTGGTCAGCACCTTGTGCTCAATTTCGGTGAGCAGTTCGGGGTTGTCTTCCAGCACTTTCTTCACTGAGTCGCGGCCCTGTCCCAACTTGCTATCGTCGTAGCTAAACCAAGAACCGGCTTTTTGCACGATGTCTTCGTCTACGGCCATATCGAGGACCTCGCCGGAGCGGGAGATGCCTTTTCCGTACATGATGTCGAATTCAGCAAGCCGGAAAGGGGGCGAAACTTTGTTTTTCACCACTTTGACCTTCACCCGGTTACCGATCACATCGGTGCCGTCTTTGATCTGGGAAATACGGCGGATGTCAAGGCGCACGGAAGAGTAAAACTTAAGGGCGTTACCGCCAGTCGTGGTTTCAGGGTTGCCAAACATTACCCCGATTTTTTCCCGCAGCTGGTTGATGAAGATACACACGCAGTTGGTTTTCGAGATCGCGCCGGTAAGCTTACGTAGGGCCTGCGACATGAGGCGAGCTTGCAGCCCCATCTTAGACTCACCCATTTCGCCTTCGATTTCCGCTTTGGGCGTAAGGGCGGCGACAGAGTCAATCACAAGGACGTCGATCGCGCTGGAGCGGATCAGGTATTCGGCAATTTCCAGGGCTTGCTCTCCGAAGTCGGGCTGGGAGACGTAAAGGTCTTCGGTGTTGATCCCCAGCTTTTCTGCATAAACGCGGTCGAAGGCATGTTCCGCGTCGATAAAAGCGGCCAAGCCTCCTAAACGTTGAGCTTCGGCGATCATGTGCATGGCAAGGGTGGTCTTACCCGAAGATTCGGGTCCGTAGATCTCGACGACGCGGCCTCGAGGCAAACCGCCAATTCCCAAGGCAATATCGAGGCCGAGGGAGCCGGTAGGCAAGGCTGGAATATCTGCTACAACGTTGTCGCTGAGCTTCATAACAATCCCCTTCCCGTAGGTTTTTTCCAGTTTATCTACGGTTGTAGCAAGGGATTTTAGCTTGTCTTTCTTTTGATCTTTGGTCATGGGACTAGTGGTTAAAAAGTTCTGTGTTTGGCCTGGCTTGCAAGCCGGTTGCCAGAGCAACCTCATCGATATCTATGCGCTGTTTTCTGTATTTGTTGGTGAGCGTTGACCTGCCCCAAGGCATTTCCGCTCATTTTTCTGCATCGGACTGGAGGCATTCGCCCTTTCCGCAAAACCAATCCTACTTCTTCTCCTGCTACCTTTCACTTCCCTCAAGATGCGTTAGCGATCGTGAGCAAGGACCTCGATCGACCATACCTCTACCCGCTTACGCGGCCGGTCTCCTTCATCGGTGGGGGAAAGCCCCACCCGGTTGACGACCTCCATTCCTGCGACCACTTCGCCAAACACGGTGTAGGCCTGGTCCAGCCAAGGAGCTCCTCCCGCTTCCAGGTATTGTTGCAATATCTCAGGGGGATATTGAAAGGGCTCAAACTGCCGGGCTTGCAGGTATTCGCTGAAACGCTGGGTGGGCTTGCCTTCCGCACTGTCTACCGCTTCCTGGTAAGCCGCGTAAAGTTCGCCCCGGCGCATGCTGGTGATGGCTTGTTCCATGCTGTCGATAAGGCCACGGCTCAGCGGATGGCCGGTAACAATATAAAACTGGCTCCCAGAGGATTTGCGATCCGGATTTTTCTCGTCGCCCCAACGGGCTGCGCCGAGCTTACCTGCGGTATGCATGAAGCGAGGGTGAATTTCTGCCGGCAACTCATAGCCGGGGCCGTCTGCCTGACTGGTATCTGCCCGGATACGCCCTTGAGCGTCAAAAGCATAGCGGGGATCACCGGTTTGGATGATGAAATCCGTGATCCGGTGAAAAGGCAGGCTGTCGTAAAACCCTTGCTTGGCCAACTGGAGGAAGTTTTCCTTATGCCGGGGGGTTTCGTCGAACAATCGCACGGACACCTCTCCATAGTTGGTATGGATAACGACATCTACTGGCGTTGCTTCTCCTTTTGGAGCTTTCTCTCCACACCCAAAGGTCATCAGGATAAAAATCCCTGCAAGTATCATTTTCAAAGCACGATGCAGCATAACTGCTAAAACTTTAGCTAAGATAGCACATTACCCCTCAAAAAGCCAAATATATTTGTAATTATTTCTAATTTTTTAGCATGCTTAAGGGAAAGAGGCAGCCAAAACCCATGCAACCCAATGATTTATAATAACTTAACCCTTATTCTTTTTCTAAGACACGCAAGCGGAAAAAGGGCGCATTTTTCTGCTCAGAAAATTAGCGTAAACGCGGTTGGGCCATGCAAAGCCGACTCATCTCATTCAAACGAGAGGGTCACTGGCGGTGAAACAAGGTAGTATTTTTCCTCTGCATCCTGCACCTCGATGGCCTCTTTGTGCAAAAAAATCGCAAGGCCTCCGGCACAAATCTGAAAGGGCTTTCCTGTAAAACCATTCCCGGCGCCAATCTGTGGCTGGAACAGATTCAGGCTGGAATTTGTAATTCCCCGCGAGACAATGGGCGAACTCGGGACACGCGCCAATTCGGAAAATGGTGCAGGAGCAGTGATGCCCTGGGATAGGATGGGCCTGAGATTGACCCTTCTACCACTAAACTTGTAGGCAATGGACAGGGACAGGCCATACGTGATTTTACCTAAAAAACAATTATTTACCCGGTTGATGTACTATTCGCTGAACAAAAAATTAAATATAGTTGTTATCACACTGAATTTACCGTAGATTTACAATAGTAAAAGTAAAACATAAGTCCGCAAGGATTTCAAATATTGTGTTTTCATGGTTGTGCTGTAGGGACGGCTCTGAGAAGAGCCGCTCCCTCTTTTTTTTTGCCCCATGCTTCCTGCAAGTGGCCTTAATAAAGGATCAAAAACAACCTGTTCCCCCACTGGCTCTCTTTTCCGATGCCTCAGCGTCATAAAGCCCTTAGATAGTACACCATCCTTCGGTTTTATTCTGAGTCATCTAAAAATAGCTACTTGGTGGTGCGGCTTATTTTCTCTCCTTCACTTAGCCTGGGAAAATAAGTTTTCTCTGATTTTTTCTGCTATCTTCCTTCCATTCTAACAGGCTGGTTCGATTTTTGATATTTCTGGGATAGTTCTGCCAGTTGAAGCTTTTGGGCCTCAAGAACATATCCCTTTCCAGGAACCTCTAATCGCTTCCGGAATTTGACGAGTTCTGGGTTTATTCCTTCCGCTAGGCAGCTGCCGCTAACCCCCGAGGAAAGGAATGAGCATGAAGAACCGCCTACTTGCCTGTCACCTGTACGATTTAACCTTCCGGGTGCTTTGCACCTGGGGGTTACTGGTGATCATGGGTGGGGCGCAAGTTCTGGCTCAGGAAAGCTATCCTCACCTGCAACGCTACCAACGAGACGTCGATTACCGAACGCAGACTGACCTGATCGAGGATTACCTCTACCGGGCGACCTTGCAGGGAGACAATGCGCTCAGCCAACGGGGCTTGCTGACCATCCCGGTGGTGGTCCATGTGATGCACCTGCCCGGCGATACCAACCCCTCCCCCAACT
Source organism: uncultured Bacteroidia bacterium (assembly GCA_964542415.1). Taxonomy (GTDB): domain Bacteria; phylum Bacteroidota; class Bacteroidia; order J057; family J057; genus CAZIVQ01. The sequence continues at coordinate 6,443 of CAZIVQ010000019.1, forward strand.
CTTCCAACCCCACAGACGCGCAAATTCAGGCTGGCATAGACCTGCTCAACGATGCGTTTCGCAACCGCGGGGTCTATGCGGGGTCTCCCATGTACTCCGATGCAGGCATCCCTGCCGCCGACATCGAAATCGAGTTTTGCCTGGCGCAGCTCGATGCAGCGGGACAGCCCACTACCGGCATCAACCGGGTGGCTACGCCTCTCTCCAACCTGGAAATCGAAACGCCCTGTGCCGGAACCAATGGCACCCAGGAAGAATGTCTCAAATCCCTGTCTTATTGGGATTCAGAGCTGTATATGAATGTGTGGCTGGTGAACAACCTCTGCATCGCCGCTGGAAACGGCTGCGACCTGAAAGGCTTTGCTTACCCAGCCTCTGCCCACGGGCTCTCCTTCGACGGGCCGGTCATAGAAGCGGGGGTCTGGGGCAATGGCCCCGAAGATCACACCTATGCCGTGCGTGAAGTGGGCCGCTACTTCAACCTGCTCAATACCCACTACGATCCCCCGGGCCCCAAAGGCCCTTGTGTCAACAACAACTGCCTGCTGGATGGGGACAAGGTCTGCGATACCCCTCCCGATGCCGACGGCGCGGTGGTTGATTGCTCCCAAGGTCAGAGCCTCAACTCTTGTAGCACCGACGCGGATGACACCACGGCCAACAACCCCTTTGTGACCGATGTGCAGGACCTTTACGAAAACTTTATGGATGGGGGAGAAGCCGACTGTCGCAGCTTTTTTACCCCAGGCCAGAAATTTCGCATGCGCCTGGCTTTGTTGGGGATCCGGCAGAGCCTGCTGTTCTCTCCGGGCTGCAACCGGCAGCGCCGCAACGTGAGCCTAGGGGCCCTGAATAGCCCGTTTACCCTGGCTTGCGAAGGGCCGCATGCTCCCAGTTTTTTCATTCTCAATAGTGGTGATATCCCCGTCACCCAAATGACCCTTACTCAGGAAGTGGATAACCTGGAGCCTGACACCCTTTCTTGGACTGGCGCGCTGGAAGTGGGAGATTCTGTAGCGGTCACCATGAATGGTTGGACCACTGGTCCGGGGCGGCATACCCTTAAAATCAAGCTTTTGGCTGTCAACCAAGAGGCTAATGATGAGGATGAGAGCGACAATGTCATCAAGCACACCTGGTTCCAACTGCCCAACAGCGCTCCGGTGGCGCTTTTTCCGACCTGCTGGGATTTTGAAAGCGGGGATTTTGCCGAAGGATGGATGGTGGGGAACTTCGACGGCTTGCTGCCCTTCGAGGTGCAGGCACATGAGGTCAACTGTAGTGAGCGGGGCCTTTTCGGGCTGCGCTACAACACGGCCGGGAGCCAAGCCAACGGCATCGTGGCTGGCTTGGAGGGCACCCGCGACGCGGTGGTCTCGCCGCCGATCGACCTGCGGGGCTATGGCCGGGCGACCCTCAGCTTCGAGGTGGCCTACCGGGCGACTTCTCCTTCGCGGGACCTCCACCTGCGGGTATCGGTGATCGAAGGCTGCGAAGGAGGCCTTACCGAGGTCTACAACAAGCGCCGTCTTCAGCTGGCCACTAGTCAACTCCCTTTTGACCCCGATGCGCCCGCCTGGGTGCCTGACTCTTGCACGCAGTGGCGCACCGAGACCATCGTGCTCGATGACTTCTGCGGGCAGGAGATCCGCCTGGTGTTCGACGCGCTGCTGCAAGCGGCTTATTCTCAAAACCTTTATATCGACAACATTTGCCTCACTGCCGAAGAGGCTTGTGAGCCTGCTGTCCTGACGGCGGAAGAAGCGGGCGCCTATGTGGCCGACCGCAGCTGTGTAGACGCCGAGGGATGGACGCATTACTGGAAAAGTGCCGGGGCTGCGCCCGCCACGGAGGATGACCTGCTGCTTTTTTCGGTGGCTGATCCGCATGCGGCCGAGACTTACCTGCCCTTGGGCGGGGTCAAAGTGGAACTCGACAGCCGCTATGGCTATGGCGGCCACGACCTGAGTGGCTCGGCGGCCTACCTGCAGGTAGGGGGAGGCTGGCAAGTTTCGGGGCGTACCTATCACCTCCAGGCCAACGCGCCGGTCAGCGACAGCTTACAGGTGCGCTTTTATTTTGATGCCAAAGATACGGCCGACCTGCACACGGCTACGGGCAAGGGGCTGCACGACCTGGTGGTCTATCAAGCGGCCGGGGCCCATGCTACCCGTCCAGCGGAGGGCCACGATCAAGTGGATGCGTACCGCGAGTCCTATGCCAGTGATGTGGCCAGCCAGTTTACCTGGCGACCCGAGGTGCAAGGGGACTTTTTGAGCGCGGAAGTGTGGCTGACCCAATGGGGCAGCGTAGGCCTGGGGGCCAGTACCGAAGGCTTCGGGGCCCTCTACCCCAGCCCGCTTAAATTGACCGCCCGGCAGGACTTCGATGACATCCGCCTCGACTGGGAGACGCGCCAGGAGGTAAAAACCGAAGCTTTTGAGGTTTACTATTCCACCGACCTGCGGAACTTTTCCCAGATCGGCCAGGTGGATGCCGCCGGGTACGCAGCGGGACAGCGTGCCTACAGCATGCGAGACGAAAGTTTCAATCCTAACGAAACTTACCATTATTATTACGTGGCCCTGCGGCATACCAACGGCTGGGTCCTGCACACGGATACGGTCTTGGTCACCTATCGCCCGGCTGCGGTGGTGAAGGTGTTTCCCAATCCCTTTGCGGAGCAGCTCAGCCTGCGAATCGAGGCCCCGGCGGCAGCCCCCCTCAACTTTTCCTTGTACAACAGCGCCCACCAACGGCTGCTGGCACGAACATGGCCGGACATGCTTCAGGTCGACCGGCAAATCGACCTACCTGACCTTCCCCCCGGAATTTATTATTATCAAATCATTCACGCGGGAAAGGTGGTGGGGGGAAAACTGATCCGCACCCCTTAGGCGAACGATTTTCTGCTTATTCTTACATGGCCTGAGGAATCCCTTTTGGCGAGTGGTTTATTATTGGCAATTTAGCAGCCGCTCAAGTATTTTGCACCCGTGTAAGTTTTAGTTTTTGGAACAATAGCCTCACTATCAGGGGCTTCCCCTTTGGATCAGGAAACGGTGGGGGGTTCTCTCACCCGATCTGAAAGGGGGGCATTGTTACTGCAATGAGGCTTGAAAAAGCTACCCCATTTACCCCTTGCTCTGGTTCCCGGTAAGATTGCTCTGTAAAACCTTGGCCATATGCACAAGAGATTTACCGTCCAGCCATACGGCCTGTTCTCAGCCGTATTGCTCTTGTTTTTGTTCTATCCCCGAGCGGAGCTCCAGGCTACCCATGCCATGGGCTCTGACCTGACTTACACCTGCTTGGGGGGCAACACCTATGAGTTTACCCTGACCATATACCGCGACTGCGCGGGGGTGGACCTTACCCAGCAGCAAAACATCGAGTTCAGCTCGGCCACTTGTGGCATTTCTACTTTCATTCTCAAGGCGGACCGGGTCTCTTTCACAGAGCTTTCTCCGCTTTGCCCGGCCCAGCAACCCAACTCCTCCTGCAATGGCGGTCCGCTGCCCGGGGTGCAGGAGCACATCTACAAATTGGTGGTGACGTTGCCTAATCAGTGTCCTGATTGGAAAATCGCCTGGAACCTCTGCTGCCGCAACCTGGCTATCACCAACTCGATCATCGGCAATGACACGCGGATGTACATTGAGATGTTCCTCAACAACCTCAACGTCACCTGCAACAATTCGCCTTACTTTACCACTGCGCCGGTGCCTTACCTCTGCGATGGAGAGCCTTTCAGCTTCAACAATGGCGCGGTAGACCCTGACGGGGATTCCTTGGCCTTTGAATTGGTGATGCCGCAGGACTACCAGCTGGGCCAGACGCTGGATGTGCCTTATGCCGCTGGCTTCAACGTGAATTACCCCATGGCCACTGCCCCGGCCAACAACTTCAACTTCGATCCGCTTTCGGGGCAGTTCAATTTTACGCCTAATGGCACCCAGCAGGGAATCGTGGCCATGCTGGTCAAAGAATACCGCAACGGGGTACTGATCGGCTCTACCATCCGGGACATTCAGATGGTGGTGATCAACTGTGCCAACCAGACCCCGGCCCTGAGCCCGCCCCAAAACGTGCAGGGGGGGCAGCTCAATGGCAACACTTTCTCGCTCTGCGCCGGCAACACCCTCGACTTCAACGTGACCGGCACGGACCCCGATGCGGCCGACCTGCTTACTTTGGCTACTTCGCTGGCGGCGGCGATCCCAGGCGCGACCTTCACCACCAATGGCACTAACCCCATCACCGGCAACTTCAACTGGCCCACCACGGTGGCCGATACCGGGGCCTACTTTTTCTCCATGACTTTGCGCGACAATGGCTGTCCCATCATCGGGCAGCAGGTCGCAGGCTACAACATCGTGGTGCGCAATGGCGAAGTGCTGCCACCCCAGAATGTATTTATCTGCCCCACTGATTCTAACCAAAGTATTCCGCTGTCGGCTTCCACGCCGCCGACCGGCGGTACCTACACCTGGTCTCCGGCTACGGGCCTTTCAGGCACCAACGGCCGCAACGTAACGGCCAATGTCCTGGACAGCGCCAATTATACGGTGGTCTACCAGGGCGGGGGAGCTTTTTGTCCCATCATCGAACCCGTGCGGATTCGACCCGAAGGCAACCTCAGCCTCACCCCCGGACCGGTGCAGCTTTGTTTTGGGGACTCGGTACAGTTGCAGGCCAATTTTTCTTTCAATGGGCCCACGGTGCCCTTCGTCTTTTCCTGGGACCCGCCCAACGACCTCAGCAACCCCGCCATTGCCAACCCGGTGGCTTCGCCTAACCAGACCACCAATTACCTGGTGACCGTGACGGCGGGCAACTGCGACTTCTCCCGGGAGATTTTGGTGGTGGTCGATTCGGCGCCCAGCCTTGACCCGCTGCTCGACACGGCCGTCTGCGCCGGAAATAGCGTGCAGCTTCAGGCCGGAGGGCAGTACCTCAACGGAGCCACCTTCGCCTGGAGTCCGGTCAACTCGCTGAGCAACCCCAATACCGCCGACCCGATCGCATCTCCTAGCAGCACCGAAACCTACACCCTCCAGGCATCGAATGGTTGCGGGACCGACACGGCCGCGGTCACGGTCACGGTCTATCCGCAGATAAATCTTAACATTGACTTCACCGATATCAGCTGTGCCGGGGCGAATGACGGGACGGCGACGGCGGTGGTGACAGGCGGCGATGGCAACCCCGTCTACAGCTGGACGCCAGCCGGGTCCGGCAACCAGCCCGCCCTTTCCAACCTGGGACCGGGTACCTATACGGCCACGGTAGTGGATGGAGCTAACTGCCAGGATACGGCCCAAGTCACCCTCAGCCAGCCGCCTGCTTTGAACGTCAATGTGGCCAGTGTCCAGGACAACGACTGCTTTGGTGCCGCTGATGGCACGGTCACCCTTTCGGCCAGCGGAGGCACGCCTCCCTACCGCTATGCCGTGGATGGAGGGACCTATTTGTCGAGTCCCACTTTCGCCAACCTGCCCGCAGGTACCTATAGCTTCAGCGTACGCGATGACAACGACTGCGAGGCCACCACCCCACCGGTGACCATCGATCAGCCGCCGACACCAGTGGACCTGAGCTTGCTCAACTCAGTGAATACCGACTGCAACAACCCCCTGGGGGAGATTTTGGTGGGAGCAACCGGCGGGTTGCCCCCCTATACTTATTCGCTCGATGGCGTCAATTTTTCTCCTAACCCTGACTTCAACACCCTGCTTCCAGGCCTCTACATCGTTTATGTCCGCGATGCCAACGGCTGTGAGGATACGGTCCAGGCGGACATCATCGAAATTTCTGAGCCTTTCATCGCCATTGACTCGCTGGCCCACCTTCCCTGTGCGGGAGACAACAGTGGCTTTATCCAAGCCACGGCCTTTGATGGAACCCCGCCCTACAATTTTGTGCTTAACGGGCAGCCACAGACGAACACCGGCCCCACCATTCAGCTGAGTGGCCTGCCGGCGGGCACCTATACCCTGGGGCTGAGCGATGGCATCGGTTGCCGTTACGGGCTGAATTTCACCCTGACCGAACCGGATTCCCTGGCGGTGGACGCAGGCCTGATCGATCCGCCCGCCTGCAATGCCGAAGCCACGGCCCGGCTGGTAGCGGTGGCAACCGGCGGCACGGCCCCCTATAGCTTTAGTTTGAATGGCAGCCCTTCCGGACCGAGCAGCAGTTTTGACTCCTTGCTGGCTGGCCTCTATACCTTGAGCCTGCTTGATGCCAATGGCTGCCCGGCTTCGCTCGATACCCTGATCCCTGAACCTGACCCGTTGGTGAGTGCCTTGGCTGGGGTGGAGGATGTGGCTTGTTTTGGAGAAAGCTCCGGGTCGGTGATCTTGGGTGCCAGTGGCGGCACGTTGCCCTACCGCTACTCGCCCGACGGCACCCACTTCTTTATCGACAGTACCTTTGAGTTTCTGCCGGCGGGCACCTATCCCTTCTACCTGCGGGACGCCAACGGCTGCCTCGACAGCCTGACTGCCACGGTCAATGAGCCCGCCCCATTGGAACTAAGCCTGATCTCGCTGAATGACGCCCTGTGCGAAGATGTGCCCAACGGCAGCATCGAAGCCCTGGGCACCGGAGGAACCCCGCCCTACGCCTTCTCGGCCGATGGCGGCCTCAACTACCAACCCGATCCGCTGCTGACAGCCCTTGAGGCCGGCACTTACAACATCGTGCTCCGCGACGCCAACGGCTGCCTCGATGAGGACCAGGCCAGCCTGACCGAGCCCCCGGCCTTGATCGGGGATGTGATTCCTACGCCGGTGGTTTGTTTTGGCGACAGCAATGGTATGGCGGAAGCAACCGTCAATGGGGGCACTTCGCCCTATGCTTATGATTGGAACACCGGGGCCACCACGGCTATCGCTACGGACTTAGGCCCTGGCAACTACACGGTACTGGTCACGGACGGAAATGATTGCCAGATTGCCCTAAGTACGGAGATCACCGAGCCGCCGGAACTGGTGTTTGACAGCATGTACGTGGATACCCTGCTGTGCTTTGGCGACAGCGATGCCGGGGCCGGGGTCGCCGTGAGCGGAGGCATGCCCCCCTACAATTTCAGCTGGTCCAATGGCGCTACGGATTCCTTGGTAACGGACCTCAGCGCGGGAGAATATGTAATCGAGGTAGATCGGAAGAGCGTCGTGTAGGGAAAGAGTGTAGATCTCGGTGGTCG
>CAZIVQ010000020.1:0-2192 GCA_964542415.1 uncultured Bacteroidia bacterium
CCGAAAGGCGGCATAGCTCGGCGCCACCCCGCCATAAGCCACAAAGGCATTGAGGCCGAGCCGCCAGAAAAGGGGAGCCCGGTATTCTGCCTGCACCGCGAGGTAGCGCTTGTCCCGGAAGCGGCCTTCATAATAGCCCCGCAAGCGCCTGCCGCCGCCAAGCAGGGCCAGGGCATTGAAGGGCGGATCACCGTGGATAAATTCTCCGTATGCGTTGAGGGCCAGGACCTGATCGCGCCAGGTGGGGAGGTAGCATGCCGCATCCAGGGTATAGCGCAGGTAGCGAAAATCGCTGCCGGTAGCGGGAGCGTTGAGCTGCACCGTCGTTTCGATGAAACTGCCCCGAGCAGGAAAAAAGAGGTTGTCGCGGCGGTCGAAGGTGGCAATGAGCCCAGGGCCGGAAATTCGCCCGCCATTCCGGCCGGTGACCGCCCGCATGGGGTTCTCCAAGATGCCCCCGGCCTCTTTTCCAGTGACCTGGTACCCATCGTAATGGTAAAAGGGACCGAGGTAAAAGCCCGGTCGCCATTCGTACTGGTAATGCAGGCGCAAGCGGGGAAAGCTCACATCAAACTGCTCACGATTGCTGGCTGGCAGCTGATTGCCGATGCCCCAGAAAAAATAGGTGTAGCGGTAATAACCGATCTCACCATAGAGCGTATGCCGCTCATTTTCCCAAAAAAGACGAAAAGGCAGGTAAGCCAATATCTGGTCCTCTTGGGTGTAGGCCGCCAGCAGTTGCAGCTGCGAGGCCCGGCTGAGGCTGTCTTCGCCCCGAAACCGGAAAGCGAATACCCCCCCGCCCCCGCCGCCCAAACGGGTTTCTGGACTATAAAACAGCAGCGGAATGCCGATCAGGGCGCTTTTCTCCAGCCAGGGGCCTTCCTCCTGGACTTCAGCTTGGGCCAGCAGGGAGGAGCCCGAAAATAGCAGCAGGAAATACAGGGAAACGAAGCACTTCATGTAGCAAGGTACGTATTTGGGTATGAGCCGGGATGTCTTCCCTGCTACCCCTACCCTCTTTCCTGCCCAGGGGTGATTTTCCTGCCCCGGTTGCTGTATCTTCCCCACCAAAATTCCGTATCTTCGGTTTCTGTTGTAGCAAAGAAGCGAAGCGTGTATGCGAAATGCCGTGATTCGTGCCACCGGTACCTACGTACCCAAACGGGTCCTGACCAATGCCTATTTCGACGAGAAACTAGGCACCAATGTCAGTGACTGGCTCGAGAATAACCTGGAGATTTTTGAACGTCGCTGGTGTGCCGAAGATGAGTCTACGGTTGACCTCTGTGAGCATGCCGGACGGCAAGCCATGGAGCGGGCGGGCCTTACCCCCCGCGACATCAACCTGATCATTGTTGCCACCGATACCCCCGAATACCTCTCCCCTTCCACGGCGGCGGTGGTCCAATATCGCTTGCAGGCCGGGCATGCGGGCACTTTTGACCTCAATACCGCCTGCGCGGGCTTTGTCACGGCCATGGATGTGGGGGCCAAATACATCCGTACCGACGAGCGCTACCAGCATGTGCTGGTCATCGGGGCCTATGCCATGAGCAAGTACCTCAATCCCGAGGACAAAAAGACCGTCACCCTCTTCGCCGACGGAGCCGGGGCCATTGTGCTTAGCGCTGAAGAAACAGAAAATCAGGGCTTTCTGGACAGTGAGCTCATCACCTTGGGGCAGTACTACGATGGCATGGGCATTTATGGCGGGGGCACCAAAAACCCCCTTACCCCCGAGTCTATGGCCCGCCACGAGCACCAACTCATGATCAACTATCGCTTCCCCCCCACCCTCAACCCGCAGGTGTGGACGCGTATCGCCCGCAACCTTAGCGAACGCATCGGGGTCAGCCCCCAGGAAGTCGACCATTACCTGCTCACCCAAATCAACATCAACAGCATCCGGCGCACCCTCGAAAACCTGGAAGTGCCCCAGGAACGGGCCCACACGGCCATGCATAAATTTGCCTACACCGGCTCCGCTTGCATCCCCCTCGCTTTCAACCAGGCCATTGAGCAGGGCAAAGTACAACGCGGCGACCTCGTCTACATGATCGGCTCCGGCAGTGGCCTCACCTTTGGCGGCGTGGCGTATCGGTATTGAGGGGGGATTGGGGATTGGGTCTTTTCATGGAAATCCGCCTGCAACAGATGCAGACTGGTCCCCCTTAGTGTCTCTTAGTGCC
>CAZIVQ010000020.1:2292-11320 GCA_964542415.1 uncultured Bacteroidia bacterium
GCCGCTTACCCCCCCGCCACCCGCAAGGCCCGCGGCAGAATCTCAAACCTTGCCGGGGCATGGCCCACGCACTCCCCGTCGAGTTCGAGCCAGGTGGCGGGATCGGCTTGCACCGAGAAACGGGAGCCGCGCCAATGATAGACGCGGGGATGACCGTAGAGTTTGCCATTGTAAAGGCGAGGGAGGTTGCAGATCACTTCCCAGGGAGAAAGCGCATCGATAAACGTCACCGCCAGCTGCCCGTCATGGGGCAGCGCCCCAGGGCAGAGGCGCATGCCTCCCCCGGCATAGGGGCCCAAGCCCAGCATCAAGGTCAGGCAACCAGCCTGCCGGAGCAGCTCCTCTGGCCGACTTACCTGCATCCAAGCGGGCTGGTACGCGCGCAAGGAGCGCAACAAACCCAGCAGGTAATAGAGCTTTCCTTGCCAACCGCCTTTAGGCTGGCTGGCGGCTTGCTGCAAAACAAACGCATCGAATCCCAGGCCGGCGGCATTGGCAAAATAGCGGGTACAGGCTTGCCCTTCGGCGACAAAATCGACCTTTCCCAGGTCTTGCCACCGCAACTGTGGCTGCTTCAGGATGGCGAGAACCTGCTGCGGCTGCCGCGGCAGGCGATGGTAGCGGGCCCAGTCGCAGCCCGTTCCTACGGGTAGCTGCGTGAGGACAGTCTCTCCCACGGGCACGGTGGGATGGGTGCAAAGGCCATTGACCACTTCGAAAACCGTACCGTCTCCCCCCAGGGCGACAAACCGCCGGTAACCCGCATCAAGGGCCGCGTGGATGAGGGAAACCGCCTGCCAGGGCGCCGTGGTGGAGGCGTAGGCATAAGGGAACCCCTCCGCTTCCAGGGCTCGTTGTAGCTCCCGCCATACCCTTCGGCTTTTTCCTCCTCCGGCTTGGGGATTGATCAGAATGTACCAGGGGGTAGGTTCGGGCATGAGCGAAAATTGGGGATAAATGCCTGCGTATCCGTGCATTCTCCCCCGATATTACGTCATTTTTCTAACTATCCGAAAGCCTGCCCCCTTGTCAGGCGTTCGGAATCGATTCTTTCCCTTTTTTCACTTTTCGCAGCAACCACCATGAAACGCCTACTTTTTCTGCTATCGCTGATACTCCTGCTGGGTGGCAGTGCCTGCCATCCCCAGCCCGACTACGCCAGCATGCTCGCCCAGATGCGCACCGAGATAGAGACCCTCGAGGTGCTCAATGATCAACTGGAACAAGATAACAGCCGGCTACGGGAGCTGATTGGTGCCAATCTGCCCGTCGCTTTCGAGGTGCAGGTCGGGGCCTTTGCTCACTTCGACCTGAGCCCCTACCTCAGCAACCTGATACGCATGGCCCAGGTGCAGGAGAGCGCTTACAATCGCTACATCCTGGGGCGGTTCCGCCGCTACGAAACGGCCATGGCCTTTATGCAGGAGATCCGGCGCATGGGCGTCAAAGATGCCTTTATCACCGGGACCATCGACGGGCAGCGGGTGACGATCACCGAAGCCAAGGTCGCCGCCGAGCAGCTGTATGGAGATGAACCCTATGGCGAAGTCGGGGGACTCACCACCTTGACAGATGCCTCTGGTAGCCAATAGCATGGGCTGGTTAGACGCCCTGCCATTACTCGGCTGGACTTCCGAACCTGACGCGGGATCGCGTGCAATCCTCCGCGACATCCTGGTGACTGGTCTTGAGTAAGGGGGCCCGGAAGTGCATCCGACTGAAAAGCAGGGCTTGCCCTCGTCCCCAAAGACTATCTAGGATTTGTCTTTTTTTCCAAAATAAATACTATCTTCCCTTGGAAATTATTCCCTACACATTTTTGGCTTTCCCCTGGCAACTCGTAGCTATTGCGCTCGTGCGATGATAGCGGTCGCTTTACTTCTTCGCCAACTACCAGAAGATGAACCATTCACCTCACTTCCAACACTCCCTGCTGGGGTTGTTTCTTTTTTGCCTCGGCTTTCTTTCCCTCCACGCCCAAGCCCCCCAAGGCGTTTCTTTCCAAGCGGTTGCCCGCGATGCCAGCGGCATTCCGATGGCCAACCTGGGCATTACCGTCGTGTTTGACGTGCAAACCGGTGCGGGCGTGACCGTCTACCGCGAATCGCACCTCACCACCACCGATGGCTTCGGGCTGTTTACGGTGGTGATGGGCAAGGGTACGCCGCTTACCGGCACCTTTGCGGCCATCGACTGGAGCACCGGGGACTATCAGGTGCAGCTCGAAGTGGACGATGGCCTGGGGTTAATTCCACTGGGGACTACCCCATTAGAGAGTGTGCCATACGCCCTCTACGCCGAGCGAGCCGATCTGGCCGTGGGCGAACTAACCGATGTGAACCTCACCGGCTTGGGCCCAGGGCAAACCATCGTCTGGAATGGCACCGAGTGGGTGCCCACTACGCCGACTGCTACGGTCTGGAGCCAAACCGGTACCAGTGCCCATTATGACGTAGGCCGGGTCGGCATTGGCATTGATACCCCCATGACTACGCTGCACCTACGCGACACGGCCAATGTTCTTTTTGGTGAAAGCCTGACCGGCTCGGGCTTCAAGTTGTTATGGCTCGGGAATAAAGGAGCCTTGCGCATGGGCTCCCTGAGTAACCCTTTTGGGGGCTACAACTACGACAAGTTCTGGGACTACGACAGCGTAGGTTTTTACTCCTTTGCCGGGGGCCAAAACAGCCGGGCCAAGGGGTTTGGCAGCTTTGCCTTTGGGAGCTTTGGCTGGGCGGATGGGAGTGGCTCAGTAGCCTTTTTTGGCAATGCCCGGGGTAATAACAGTTTTACCTTCAGGGGTTCTTCCCTGGGCCGGGGCAGCATCACCTTTGAGGGCACGGCTGAGGAAGAAGGCGGCATCGCCATGTATGGTTATACCGGCGGTCGCTACGGGGTCTCTATCGGCGGGGGGACGACGGGCCTGGGAGCGAGTAGCTCCCGCGAAGACTATGCCGTGGCCATCGGCTGGAATGCCGATGCCCGGGGGCAAGCTTCGATTGCCTTGGGACCGAGCGACGCTTATGGCTACAACTCCTTCTCTACCGGCTGGGTGACCGAAGCCCGGGGAAATTATTCCTCGACCTTTGGCTACCGAACCCATGCCTACCCCTATGCTTCCATGGCCCTGGGTCGCTACAACCTTGTGACTGGAGATAGTGCCAACTGGGTCGGTTCTGATCCCGTTTTTATGATCGGCGATGGCACCAGCGATGCCAACCGGTCCAACAGTTTCATCATCCAAAAAAATGGCCAAACCGCTATCGGCTACGACACGCCCACCGGCATGCTACAGGTGAGAACCTTAGGTAGCCTGAACAATGGCGGTGCCTTGGATGCCACCAATGCAAGCTTGTTGTTGGGGACCGCCGCCGCCGGTCTGGCCTTCGATCCCAATCAAATCGAGGTAATCGGCAACGGGCTCCACCTCAACTTCAACTCCCCCGAGAATGTGTACCTGGTTAACGGCGGCGGCAATGTCGCCCTCGGCCATGCTGCCCCCGCCGCCCGCCTCGATGTATTGAGTCCAGGCTGGCAATTTCACCTACAAAATGACGGTCCCGGCGGCAACGACTGGTACCTCGGCAGCAGTGCCAACAACTGGGCCGCTGGCGGCAACAAGTTCGTCATCAGCCCCAACAACGGCTCGGGCAACAGCGTGTTTGTCATCGACCCCGACCTGCAATTTGGCCTCAACCAGCTCAACCCCACCGATCGGCTCCACATCTCAGCCGATGCTGGTGAAGATGCCCTCCGGGTACAGGTAGGCGGCATCACCCGCCTGCGGGTCCATGACAATGGCGGGGTCTCTATCGGTGCCAATATCGGCCCCCCTCCCGCAGGCCTGCTGGTATCCGGCAGCACCTCCTTTGGCGACGATGTTTACCCCGATGCCGACAATGCCCACCAATTGGGTACGGCCATCCGCCGCTGGGACATCGTCTGGGCCGCCAACGGCACCATCCAAACTTCGGATGCCCGCTACAAAACCGGGATTGAGCCGCTCGACTATGGCCGGGCCGAAGTGCTGAAGCTACGCCCGGTGCGCTACCGCTGGAAGGCCCAGCCCACAGGCGACGAGAAGGTCGGGCTGATTGCCCAGGAACTCCGGCAGGTGATGCCGGAGTTGGTGCATGGCGATGCGGAAGACGACGCCCCCCTTGGCGTCAACTACAGCGAGCTGGTGCCGGTGCTTATCCAAGCCATACAGGAACAAGACGCGCAGTTGCAGCAGCAGCAGGCTCAGATTGAGGCGTTGCAGCGGCAGGTGGAGTTATTGTTGGGGAGTAAAGAATAGAGAATATGGATTATAGACAGCATATCTTCGGCCCGGTAGCTAAGCTGCTGGCATGGCTGCTTTTGCTACCGGCTTGGAGCTGGGGTCAAAGCATCGAACGGCAGGTCTTCGGCGCGGGCGGCGGCACCGGCAGTACGGGGACCATCGACTATTCCTTTACCTGGGGAGAACCGGTTTCGGGTACCGACCAGAGCAACCTGCCGGCTTTGACCATGGGCTTTCACCAGCCCTTGCCCCAATCGTTGCTTTCACCAGGCCTTGATGGCCTGATCGGCTGGTATGAACAGGGGCAAACCCGGCTAGAGTGGACCGCCTACCTTCCGGCGGAACTGGCCCGCATGGAGGTGCAGCGACAAGCCGTCGGCGGCCTTTTTGTGGCCTTAGGTGAAGTCGCCCCAGTAAGGGGGAAGGTTAGCTACCAATTTGCAGACCGCCGCCCCCTGGGCGTAGCGGATCAACTCTTTTACCGGATCGCTTGGTGGGACAAGGGCGGCCAACGGGGCCATACGGCGGTGCTAAGCCTCCGTTTGTCCGAGGCGGGGCCTTCCCTGCGGGTCTATCCGCAGCCTGTGCGCGACCGGCTTACCTTGGAGATGGAGGGGGTAGCGGGACCGCTTCAGTTTCGCCTTTACGATACGCTGGGACAGCTGGTGTACCAGCGCGCCGAAAGCGTCTTTGCTGGCTGGCACGGAGAGTGGGACCTGAGCGCCTTAGCCGAAGGAGGCTATGTACTGGAAGTGAGGGGGGCGGGATTTTCTGTCCGCCGCCAAATCTGGCGACAGTGACAGCCTTACCCACACAGCGCTTCCAGCTCGGCTTGCACCTTACGCAAGCGACTCTCGCTCACGTGATGGTCGCGGAGCAGGGTTTCTTGCCCCAGTAGCTCCCGGCACAGGATTACCCCCTCATCAAGCAGCAGCTTTTTTTCTTTGATAGTCAGGGAAGTGAGGCTGGTGATGGGGTAGAGCCGCGCGGCGTCGATGAGGTCCTTGAGGTTGCCGACCTTGGGGAAGGACCAGCCTACAAGGTGGAGGCCGCTACAGGCCCCGTATTGGATGGCTTCGGAGGTGAAGCCGGTATTGGTGACGATCCAGCCGTGGATGGTTTTTTGAGAAAGGACCGGATCCCGGTGCCAGGCCCGCTGCAAGTCGCGGATTCGGGAGTGGATGTAGAGGACCACTTTGCTATCGACCTTTTTGCCGGGGCGGTTACCAAACTTGCATTCTACCGCGATGCGTTCGTGCGCGTTATCGGCGAGGACGTCGACTTCGTGGGTAATGCAATGGCCTTCGATGAACTGGCCGGTCTGCACTTCGTAGCCCATGTGGGTGAGCAAACTGCCGAAAAAGCGCTCGAAGGGATAGCCGGAGGGGCCCAGTTCTGCAATGGCCCGTTTGAGTTTGTAGCGGGCAGCCGAGGGTTTATGGCGCTTTTTGAGCAGGCGAAAGGCCTGCTGGTAGATGCGTTTGGTGCTCATGCCCGAGGCTATGCTTTTGACAATTTCCGCGACGATGTCTTCGATCACTGCTTCCTCGGCACCGGCCTTGCTGAGGGAAAGGCGCAGTTTTTCGGGGTCAAAGCGGACTGCCTCCCCTGAGGCTTTTTGGATAAAGGGATAGGGATTGCTCATGTAGAAAGGATGGGTAGGAGGCAGCAAGATAAATGGCGGAAAAGTAGCCTAAAACCTAACATTAGGTAGCCTCAACTGACTTACAAACAGGTAAATAACTTTTCAATTTATTTGGAAAGGTAAATCGGGCTTGCTTTATTTGAAACGTTCTTTCGCACGCAATGAAAATTTCTCAACATATTGTAGCCGTCCTATTTATTGACCTGCTAGTGATTCTACTAGCTGGTAAATGAGGATGGCTATGCGTTAAAGATACTTTGCATCTGGCCATTCTCACAACTTGAGTATGGCCTTTTTTATACCCTAAAAATGAACCTGAGCTGCCTTTTCCGGGTTGAGATGGTGCCCCTGCCCCCTGGCGTCGTCTTGCTTTCGGGCCACTGACACCGGGTGTCTTGCCTCAGTTGTTGCCGTGGCCTTTCCCCTCTCGGAAAGGCTATTTTTTACCCCCCCCGCCATTTCCTTCGCTCAACCCTCAACCGACCCCGCCCATGTTTAATTCGAACGCGATCGTCTTTATCGATGGTGACTTTTTGCCCGCCAGCGAGGTTAAAGTCGACATTTTCTCTCAAACCTTACATTATGGCTACGGCTTGTTCGAGGGCATGCGCGCCTACAACACCCGCGAAGGGGCCCGTATTTTCAAAGCACGCCAGCATTTCGAGCGCTTTCAGGCCGGGGCCAAGCAGATGAACCTGCCCCTACCCTACACCCTCGATGAGATGGTCGCCCTCTCCTACCAGTTGATTGAAAAAAATGGCCTCATCGATGCCTATATCCGCCCCCTGCTGTTTGCTGGGCCCAACATGGGCCTGACCACCACCCTGGAAACCCACCTGCTGCTTTCAGCCTGGAAATGGGGGCGCCTCCTCGGCGACAGCCTCGTTCACCTGACCGTTTCTTCCTTTCGCCGTCCCGACCCCCGCACCGCCATGGCCAACATCAAGGCCTGCGGCAACTACGTCAATGCCATCTCGGCCACTTCCGAGGCCCGGGTCAAAGGGTTCCATGATGCCATTCTCCTCGACGTGGACAACTTCGTGGCCGAAGCCGCCGGGGCCAACCTCTTCATGGAAAAAGACGACGTCCTCTACACCCCCCGCACCACCCATATTGTCGATGGCATCACCCGTCAAACGGTCATAAAACTGGCCCGAGACATGAAGGTCAAGGTGGTCGAGAAAGACCTGACCGTCGAAGATTTACACCAAGCCGATGGCGTGTTTCTCGCCGGGACCGCCGCTGAAATCGTCGGGGTAGAAACCATTGAGCGCGCCCCTTTTCGCCTCGACTGGGAAGACACCCTCGGCTACGTGCTTTCTCGCAAGTACCGCAAGCTCGTAACCCTGAGTGATTCTTATACGCACACCCTTATCTGATTTTCGCGCCCTATGGCCCATTTTCGCTTCTTAATTTCTCTTCCCCCAGTCTTCTTTCCCTCCTCCTGGCATGCCAATCAATAATTATAGCCGTCGCCTGACCCAAGACGAAAACCAACCCGCTTCCCAAGCCATGCTTTATGGCGTGGGCTTGACTGACGAAGATTTCCAAAAGCCCCAAGTCGGCATTGTCAGCACCGGGTACGAAGGCAATACCTGCAACATGCACCTCAATGACCTGGCCAAGGACATCAAAGAAGGGGTGCAGGCGGCAGGGTCCGTGGGCCTTATTTTCCACACCATCGGGGTGAGTGACGGCATGTCGATGGGGACCGAAGGCATGCGCTATTCGCTGCCTTCGCGCGACCTCATTGCCGACTCGATCGAGACGGTGGTCAATGCACAATGGTACGACGCCGTGGTGGCGGTGGTCGGCTGTGACAAAAACATGCCCGGGGCCATGCTGGCGATCGGTCGCCTCAACCGCCCGGCGATCCTGGTCTACGGGGGCACCATCGCGGCGGGAAAATATGAAGGGCAATCCCTGGACATCGTTTCGGCCTTCGAGGCCTGGGGCAAAAAAACCAGCGGCAACATCAGCCCGGAAGAATTTAAAGGCATCATCAAGCACGCCTGCCCGGGAGCCGGGGCCTGTGGCGGCATGTACACCGCCAACACCATGGCCACCGCCATTGAGGCCCTGGGCATGAGCCTCCCGGCGAGTAGCTCCAATCCAGCCGTGGGCGAAGCCAAGCGCGAAGAATGCCTGCGCATCGGGCAGGCTATGTATCGCTGCCTGGAAAAAGACCTCAAGCCGCGGGACATCATGAACAAGGCGGCTTTCGAAAATGCCCTGACCATGGTCATGGCCCTCGGCGGCTCCACCAATGCGGTGCTGCACCTGCTGGCCATGGCCAAATCGGTCGAAGTGGAGCTGAGCCTAGACGACTTTCAACGCATCTCAGACCGCACGCCCTACCTGGCCGACCTCAAGCCGAGCGGCCAGTACCTGATGGAAGACCTCCATCAAATAGGCGGGGTGCCGGCCGTGATGAAATACCTCCTTCAGGAAGGCCTGCTCGATGGCAGCCCCCTGACGGTGACCGGCCAGACCCTGGCCGAAAACCTCGCGGAAGCCCCAGACCTGGCCGCCGACCAGCCCATCATCCGGCCGCTGGCCGATCCGATCAAAAAGACCGGTCACTTGCAGATCCTCTACGGCAACCTGGCTGAGGGGGGCAGCGTGGCCAAGATTACGGGCAAGGAAGGTGAGCTTTTTGAGGGGGAGGCAATTGTGTTTGACAGTGAATTTGAGGCCAATGATGCCATCAGCCGCGGCGAAGTGAAGTCGGGCCATGTGGTGGTGATCCGCTACGAAGGGCCCCAAGGGGGGCCGGGGATGCCGGAGATGCTCAAGCCTACCAGCGCGATTATGGGGGCTGGTCTGGGCAAAGAGGTGGCCTTGATTACCGACGGCCGCTTTTCGGGTGGCACCCACGGCTTTGTGGTGGGCCATATCACCCCTGAAGCTGCCACCGGGGGCCTGATCGGCCTGCTGGAAAATGGCGACCGCATTACCATAAATGCCCAAACGCACCAACTACATGCCCACCTGGACGAAGCAGAAATCACTGCCCGCCGGGCCCGCTGGCAACCCAAGCCCCCCCGGGTACAGCAGGGGGTGCTGCATAAATACCGCAAATCTGTGGCCTCTGCTTCGGA
>CAZIVQ010000020.1:11420-13331 GCA_964542415.1 uncultured Bacteroidia bacterium
CTGCTCACTGTCCACTGCTCTCTGTACACTGTCCACTGCTCACTGTCCACTGAAAAAAAAACTCCAAACCTATCAATTCATGGCTACCGTAACCCAAATCAAGACCTTACTTGCCCAAGACAAAGCCCCGCGTGTAAGTGGAGCCGAAGCCGTTGTGCTTTCCCTAGTGGCAGAAGGGGTCGACACGATTTTTGGCTATCCCGGCGGGGCGATCATGCCGGTGTATGATGCCCTTTATCACTATACCGACCGGCTGACCCACATTTTGGTGCGCCACGAGCAAGGCGCTACCCACGCTGCCCAAGGCTACGCCCGGGTGACCAACCGGACCGGGGTATGCCTGGTGACCTCCGGCCCCGGAGCCACCAACCTGGTCACCGGCATTGCCGATGCGATGATCGACTCGACCCCCCTGGTCTGTATCACGGGGCAGGTCACCAAACAATTACTCGGCTCGGATGCCTTTCAGGAGACGGACATCA
Source organism: uncultured Bacteroidia bacterium (assembly GCA_964542415.1). GTDB lineage: Bacteria > Bacteroidota > Bacteroidia > J057 > J057 > CAZIVQ01. Next base: position 11,903 of record CAZIVQ010000020.1, read on the forward strand.
TTTCTATGACCATGCCGATCACCAAGTGGAATTACCAGGTGACTTCGGCCGAGGAGATCCCGGAGGTCATGGCCAAGGCCTTTTACATTGCCAACACAGGCCGTCCGGGCCCGGTCCTGATCGACATTTGCAAAAATGCCGAACTCGGGGAGTTCGACTTTCACTACGAGCCTTGCAAGCAGGTACGCTGCTATTATCCGGCCCCCAAAATCGACGCCCACGCCATCGACGCGGCTGCGGCGCTGATCAACCAAGCCAAAAAGCCTTTCCTGCTGGTGGGGCATGGGGTGCTGATCTCCAAGGCGCAGGAGGAGCTGAAGGCATTTGTAGAAAAAACGGGCATTCCCTTTGGCAGCACCTTGCAGGGCCTTTCAGCCATGCCGACCGCCCACCCCCTGCATACCGGTATGCTGGGCATGCACGGCAACTATGGCCCCAACCTCAAGACCAATGAGTGCGACCTCCTGATTGCCTTGGGCATGCGCTTCGACGACCGGGTGACTGGCGACGTGAGCCGCTACGCCAAGCAGGCGCAGGTCATCCATATCGAGATCGACCCGGCGGAGATCAACAAGAACGTCCATGCGGATGTGCCGGTGATTGGAGATGCCAAGGCCGTCTTGCAGTCCCTGCTGCCCAAGGTCGATAGCCGCAACCATGGCCCTTGGCTCCAGGAGTTTCGGGACTGTGACCGCATCGAATGGGAAAAAGTCATCAAAGGGGACATCCAGCCGGAAGCGGGAAAAATCCAGATGGCAGAAGTGATCGACCGGCTTTCGACCAAGACCAAGGGCGAAGCGGTGGTGGTCACTGACGTAGGCCAGCACCAGATGGCGGCAGCCCGCTACTACAAATACAACGCGACCGACGCCTGGGTCTCTTCGGGGGGCTTGGGAACCATGGGCTTTTGCCTGCCGGCTGCCATTGGGGCCAAGATCGCGGTGCCTGAGCGCGAGGTGCTGGCCATCATCGGCGACGGGGCTTTCCAGATGACCATACAGGAGCTGATGGTCGCTTCTCAGCACCACATAGGGATCAAGATAGTCATCATGAACAACAACTACCTCGGCATGGTCCGGCAGTGGCAAGAGCTGTTCTTCGACCGGCGCTACTCCTTCGTCGACATGGTCAACCCCAATTTTGTGAAAATCTGTGATGGCTATGGCATTCCAGCCCAGCGGGTCGAAACCCGCGAAGAACTAGACGCCGCCCTCGACGAGATGCTCGCCCATGACGGCCCCTATCTCCTCGATATCGTCGTCGAAAAAGAAGCCAACGTTTTTCCCATGGTGCCCAGTGGAGCCAGCGTTTCGGAGATCAAACTCGAACGATAGAGGGGAATAGGGGTGTAGGGTGTAGGGGTAGGGTGTTCCCCCTGTGGGATTTTGGATGCCTCAAATTTAGTTCAATGTTTTTTCTGATTTGCTAG
>CAZIVQ010000021.1:0-13297 GCA_964542415.1 uncultured Bacteroidia bacterium
AAACCCGCGCCAGCAAAAAATGCCAGCGCGGGTTTTGCCGTAGCTCAAGGAAGGCTAATCAGGAGACAGCTTCGCGGGCTTTGCGGGCATCGGCGAGGAATTTTTCCAGGCCGATGTCGGTCAGCGGGTGCTTGATCATGCCGCCGATGACCTTGAAGGGCATGGTAGCCACATCGGCCCCGGCGAGGGCACAGGCGAGCAGGTGCTGGTTGTGGCGAATGGAAGCCGCGAGGATTTCAGTGGGCAGGCCGTAGTTGTCGAAGATTTCGCGGATTTGCTCGATCAGCTCCATGCCTTCGTGGCCGATGTCGTCGAGTCGGCCGATAAAAGGACTCACGTATTTGGCCCCGGCTTTGGCCGCGACTAAAGCTTGGATGGGACTGAAGACGAGGGTACAGTTGATCTTGATTCCTTCACTAGCGAGGGTCCGGATGGCTTTTACGCCTTCCTGGATCATGGGAACCTTCACGGTGATGTTAGGATGAATTTTGATCAGCTCCCGGCCTTCTTTGACGATGCCTTCGTAGTCAGTAGAGATGACCTCGGCGCTGACGTCGCCGTCGACCATTTCGCAGATGCGCAGGTAATGGCCATTGATGTCGGTGACGCCCTCTTTGGCCATGAGCGAGGGATTGGTGGTGACGCCGTCGAGGACGCCCATGTCCGCAGCTTCCTTGATTTCGTCAAGGTTGGCGGTGTCGATAAAAAATTTCATGTTGCAATCTAATTCTTTGCGGATTGAAAATTGGAGGAGAGAAGCGGATAGCCCTTTGAAGTAAAGTACGTTAATTTGCCCCTCAGTTGCCAGTGAAAATGACTAGGATAGCACCTAGCGTCGCCTGCCGGTCAAAATTTCTGGAAAAACGGACAAAAGTTAGGATCAGCCCTTAAGATGAAACCGGCGGTCCGGTATTCCCGTCTGCGCAAGCGGGCAAAGGATCATTTGCGGAAGGATTTTTGCTTATTGTTCTTGGATAATTCTGCGGAAAGCCCTTCCCTGCTTCCCCAATTCACTCCAGAAACGAGAAAGTCATAGAGGCCGCATGAATCTGCCGATGATTTTGTATCTTTGAAGTCAACGTATAGTTAGTTTGAAGATGAACAGAAACGTGCTGATAATTGGCGGGCTGGCAGTGGCCACCATCATAGCCTTTTTGCTGATCAATGCCTTTTCCGGAAACGGATCTGCCGATCCCAACGCCCCCACGGCGGAAAACCTCAACCGGGAAATTCTGGAGCTTGAAAGCAACATCCTGGAGATGGAGGTCCTCTACGCCGAAAAAGAAAACGAGGTCTCGGACATAAAGTCCTTGCTGGAAGAAAAGTATGACCAGATCAACTTCCTTGAACAGCAGTTGGAAAAACTAGCGTCTTCTGGCCAAGCCGACAAGGAAACCATCGAGCGCCTGCGCAACCAATTGGCAAGGACCAAAGCCAGCCTGACCGACCTCTACAAACAACAAATCGACGTGCTCGTGGCCGATAACGGCCTGCTCACTCAAGCAATGGACAGCCTGCTGCTACTGGTTGAAAATAGAGACAGTAGCCTATCCCTGCTTTCTGCGGACCTAACGGCCTATCAGCAAGCCCTGAAGGATTGTGGCGGCAACGAACCGCCTCCAGTAACAGTCAATACCACGCCCCCACCCGCTAATCGCCAGCCAGGGTTTCATATCCTGAGTGTATCATTTTTTAATATCAAAGATGGAACCGAGACCAAGTCAAAGGTGGTTTCCCTGGATGAACTAGGCGCATTGAAAATCCAGGTAGATATCGAAGGATACCAAGTGGATAACGGAGAGTACAACTTTTACCTTGTGTTGAGCAAACCTTCTGGCGATACGTTTTACAACCCAGCTAGTAACAGCGGTACCTTCAACCTTAATGGACGAACTGCACGGTATACCACTAAAGCCATTTTCAATTATCAAGGAAGGGTAGAAAAAATTTCTTTTCCCGTGAATCCCGATGAGCAAGAAAAGCTTGATCAGAATGGTCGGTACACGGCAAACATTTACGCTGGAGAAAAACTGATTGGCTCGGGCTCTTTGGTTGTGCTTTAATCCGCCCCACCCAACCAAACCGCTCGCCTCTCTTGGAGACGAGCGGTTTTTTCATGGCTCGCTGGCTGGTTCGTCGCTAGCGCAGGGTAAAGTTGAAGCTGTTGCCATTCCACAAAAGCACGGCCTCGTTGTCGCAGCTGCCGTTGCCGAAGGTCACCTCGAATTGTTGCCCGCTGGCGGTGAGCTGGTACTCGGTGCGGCCGCTTACCGGAAAAAGGCTGCCTTGCAGCAGGCAGGCGTAGCGCACCTCCAAGGGTTCCACAATTTCTTCGGTAAAGGCTACTCCCAGGCGGCTGATGCCATTTCCGCTGCCGCTGACCTCATAGCGGATGCCTGCGAGGTTGGTAAGGAAACTGCCGGCCGTGAGCGTGAGGGTGCGGTTGCCGCTGTACCGTAGGGTCGTGCCATCGGGATAGCTGAGCTGCCCGCCAATGACCTCATAAGAGAAGGTCAGTTGCCCGGAGTTGTTAAAAGTGAAGCCCTGCGAAACCAGGGTGCCGCTGACCCCGATGCCGTCGACCCGGTAATTCTGGAAGGTGTAGGTAGCGGTGAAACCCGGCAGAAAGCGCCGCCCCAGGTAAGCAACCCGGATGATGCCGGAGCGGGTGCGGCCGTCGTCGCCGGTACAGCCGCTGCCGAAGTCAATGGTGAGCACCCGGGCAGTGGTGTCGAGGTCAAGGGTGGCACAGAGGGTCTGCACTTTGTTGACTCCGGCCTCGTTCATGGCCGTTTCGCCCAGGCTGTAGAGGTCGTCGTAGGTCGCTTGGGCTTGCGCGTGGTCGCGCGCCGTGTCGTAGTCAGGATCGCCATCAGGGTCGGCGGTTTTTTCGCAGCCTACCCAGAGGCCTGCCGTGAGCAGCAGCAGCAGAAAGACATACCCGTTTCGCATATTCGGTTGATTGAGTAAATGAGAGGGGAGAAGCTGGACAGGGATAAAAAAATCCCTCCCCATCTTAACGATGCGGAGGGATAGACTGGTACGGGGGAGAAAGAAAATTAGCGAATGACCACGGCCGTGCCGCTGGTGGTGACCATCAGCATGGTGCTATTGACCTGGATGGTTTCGTAGTCGATGTCTACCCCAATCACGGCATTGGCGCCCATTTCGTGGGCTCGGCGCTCCATTTCTTCGAGGGCGATGCTTTGGGCTTCTTTGAGGCTGCGTTCGTACGCCCCGGAGCGTCCCCCGATAATGTCGGTGATGCTGGCGAAAAAGTCTTTGAAAACATTGGCGCCGATGATGGCTTCGCCGGTGACAATGCCGAGGTATTCTTGTACCTGATGGGTGCTGACGGTGTGGGTGGTGGTAATAAGCATAGTAGAAAAAAGTAAAAGGCAAATCTGCCCGGCTGAAACGATCCTTTACTTAAGCAAGGAGGAACCTGGCCAGGAGAGAGTTGGAAAGAGAGCAGGGTATGCGCGAATTTTTTCCGCCCAAGGGCCGCACCGCGCCGCGGCCGCCTCCCACGCCCAGGGCTATTTGGCTATGCCTTGCAACACAAAGGCGGCCAGCTCTTCCTTGAGCGCATCCGGGCTGATTTCCTTGTCAGCTTTGTACCAGCGGTGGACCCAGTCGAGGGAGGCCAGGAAGGCCCGGGTGGTGAGGTTGAAGTGCTTGACCGGGCGAAATTCTCCCGCCTCGATGCCGGCTTCTAGCAGCCCTTCGAACGTCTTGCGGTAGGTCTTGACCTTGTCTTCGTAGCGCTCGTATTGCTTACCGGTCAAGTGCTTCCATTCGATGAAGAAAATGGCCGAGGCGTCGATGTTGCGCAAGACGACCTCAATGTGGGCCCGCACCATTTTCTCCAGGCGCTCAGCAAAGCCGCCGGTCCCCTGGGCGATAGGCAGCACCTGCTGGTGAAACTCCTCGGCGCTGCGGATAGCGATTTCCCAAAGAATTTCCTCTTTTGAGCGATAATGGCTGTAGAGGCTAGCCGGCTTGATCTGCAAGGCATCGGCCAGGTCGCGCATAGATGCCGCCACATAACCTTTATCACTAAACAGCCGCTGCGCCTCTTTCAGGATCTGTTCCTTTCGTGGACTTAGCGGGCTGATTTCCGGGGAATAATTCATGGGAGGGGCAAATTAGGGCCATCAATCCGGCTTTTTCGACCGAAAAAGCGGCTTGAAGCAAACGATAGCGAAATATACGCATCCCCCCCAAAACCGCAAAGATGCGGCCTCCCATTTGCCCATGCGCCCAGCTTGCTGTATCTTTCTCCTGTCTTGATAAAAAATTACGCTGATCCACTCCCCCAATCTCCCTTTTTTTACCACGGAGGGCACGGAGGTATTTCACGGAGGACACGGAGAATGGGGTTCTACATTCGCGATTCCTTGTTCGATATTCGATATTTCCCCAATACCCAATACCCAATACCCAATACCCAATCCCCCAATCTCCTTTTTTTACCACGGAGGTATTTCACGGAGGACACAGATCCTTAGATGCCGGTGAAACCGGTAGAGTGGAGTTTTACATTCGCGATTCCCTGTTCAATATTCGATATTACCCAATCCCCAATCCCCATCTTCACTTCTTCACCTCTTCCCATCTTCACCTCTTCCCTTCCCCATGACCCGCCAACAAATCCTCGAAGCCGTGGCCCAGCATCCGGCCCAAAAAGTCAAAATAGCCGTTGCCGACATTGACGGCGTACTGCGCGGCAAGGTAGTCCACAAGGACAAATTCATGAGTATCGCCGAAAGCGGTTTCGGCTTTTGCGATGTAGTCTTTGGCTGGGACGCCGCGGATGAGTCTTATGACAATGGGCAACTCACCGGCTGGCACACGGGCTACCCCGATGCCCCTGCCCGGATAGACCTCCGGACTTTCCGGCAAATCCCTTGGGAAGACAACCTGCCGTTTTTTCTGGCCGATTTTTCGGGTGAGACCGAAGGGGAGGACTTCCCCGCCTGTCCGCGCAGCCTGCTCAAGCGGGTGCTGCGCCAAGCTGAAGACATGGGCTTTGCCCCGGTGTTTGCCCAGGAGTTTGAGTGGTTTACCTTTGCGGAAACCCCCGAGAGCTGGGCTGAAAAAGGCTACGTGCGCCCCCAGCCCATGACCCCAGGCATGTTTGGCTATTCTATCCTGCGCAGCTCGCTGAAAAGTCCTTTTTTCAACGACCTCTTCGACCTGCTGGGAAAATTTGGGGTGCCCGTGGAGGGCTTGCACACCGAAACGGGCCCCGGAGTGTACGAAGCAGCGATCCTTTACACCAGCCTGCTCGAAGCCGCCGATCGGGCGGTGCTGTTCAAGACCGCGGTCAAGGAGATCGCCTACCGCCACGGGCTGATGGCGAGCTTTATGGCCAAATGGGACCCGCAGTTGCCCGGCTGTAGCGGGCACGTACACCAGAGCCTTTGGGACCCAGAAAAGCAAACCAACCTCTTTTACGATGCCGCGGACCCGGAAGGAATGAGCCCGCTGATGCGCCATTATGTGGCCGGACAACTGCATGCCTTGCCGCAACTCTTGCCGCTCATTGCCCCCACCATCAACAGCTACAAGCGCCTGGTCGAAGGGCTCTGGGCCCCGACCACCCTCACCTGGGGCCGCGACAACCGCACCACCGCCCTGCGTACCCTTACCGACAGCGCAAAAAGCGCCCGCCTCGAAACCCGTATCGTCGGCTCCGACGTCAACCCCTACCTCGCGATGGCCGCCTGCCTGGCCGCCGGCCTCTACGGCATCGAGCAAAAACTCGAACTTCAACCTAAGACCGAAGGCAACGGCTACACCGAAAAGGCCTACGGGACCCTCGCCCGCAACCTCGCGGAGGCTACCGCCGTCATGAAGCAGGCTGAGCTGGCCCGAAAGCTGCTGGGCGAAGGCTTCGTCGACCACTTCGTGCGCAGCCGCGAATGGGAATGGCGGCAGTTTTCCCTCGCCGTCACCGACTGGGAACTGAAACGCTACTTCGAAATCATTTGAGCAGGGAACAGTGGACAGTGAGCAGTGGACAGTGAACAGTGGACAGTGAACAGCACGCGCTGCGCGTAACTGATCACTGATCACTGATCACTGAAAACTGATTAAGGATGGTCCAATTCCCGGGCTTGGATGCCTCGGGGGGTCTCGGTGAGGGTACATTCGTACACATCATCAAGGTTGGCGTAGGTGTTGGGGGGGAGTTCGGAGAAATGGAAGAACACCTCGCGGAGGGTGAAGTCCTGGTCCATGTAGCGGAGGAAGCCGTAGCCATCGTTGACCGCATAGACCATGGCGCGCACCCGGTAGTCGATTTCAGCCCAATCTTCCGGGGCTTGGTCCGGAATGGGGATGAGGTTGGGGATGAGGTAGCCTGAAGTGAAGTAGTCCGACTCGAAGATGAGGTTCTGGGAGATGTTTTTGAAGGCGATGATTTCTACCCGGACGCCTATGTTTTGCACGGCCTGCACCACCTTCATGAAGTCGCCGTCACCCGTAAGCAGGAAAATCTTGTCGAGATTCTTGGCTTGAATGAGCATGTCTACCGCCATGTCGAGGTCGACATTGGCTTTGCCGTAGCGGGTTTCGTCATCGTAGTACCAGCGGACAGCTTTGGTGATGACTTTGTAGCCAAAATTTCGTAGCACCGAATAGTAACCGTACTGTTTGTTGCGGTATTCGATGTCGGTTTCAGCGCGCTCTTTATCGAAGGGCAGGTAGGTATTGAGGCGGATGGGATAGCCACTCCTGGCGCAGTAATTTCTGAGAATGTCGTAGCGCATGGAATAGCCACCGTTACGGTTGATGTTGGCAGAATCTACGTAAATGCCGATTTTGATATTATCCATTGAAAAGGCAGAAAATAAAAAGGGTTCGAAGAAAAAATTAGCGGTAGGGTGAGAATAAAAAGTTCAGCCGGAAAAGAAAGGGGTATAAGGAGGTCGGGATATAAGCCCTGGAGAGGTGAAATCGTTCATATTCGGCGATTCAGTAAGCGCACCGCAGGCAGGTCCTGACGCAGTTTAGGGGATGGGTTGATTATTTCAATTTGGGAAAGTCAGGTTATGGAAGAGCAGCGAAATATAGCTTTACAGCAAAGCTACGCAAAAAAATCGGAGCAGCGCCTAAGGCCCCCGCAAGAAAAGGCCCTGAGGGCCAAGTGGGCCATGGTCTGGCTCCCAGCCCTGTCTGCGGCATGGAACCGAAGGGTTGGGGTCAGGAGACGTCTGGCAGAGGCCTGGGCAGGCAGCCCGGCAACCTGGATGTTTCTATGCCTGGGAGGCTTGTTGCTGGGCGGGCCCACAGGCGTGGCCCAGCCCTGGGAGGCGGAGCCAGCCTGGTCCTACCTCGCGGCACCGCCCCCCGGGACGATGGCCAAGGTGGCGATTCGGGAGGACCGCCCCCCCTCCGATTCGCTGTGGGAGCGCAGCCTGCTGCCCCAGCCAGAACCCTACCGACGGGAGCGCTACCGCTACGGCGCCGGCGGGGGCCTGGCAGAGCGAGAGGTGGACGATTGGGTGGGGCAACCCCCGGCCTGGCAGCCGGTAGCCCGAGAAGTTTTCCTGCTTCGCTCGGACGGGCAAGCGAGGGTGGTGCAGACCTACAGCCCCACCCAAACGGGCTGGTTTCTGCGGCGCATTGACAGCCTCACCTTCGCTGCCGACGGGCAGCTCCGTGAGCGGCGGCGCTATCGCTTTCCGGGGCCGGGAGCCCCTGCGCTCCCCTATGAGCGCGAGCGCTACGAGCGCGATGCCGCAGGGCGGGTCCTACGCTTTTTTCGGGACCAATGGGAGGGGGTCTGGCAACCTTGGGTGCGCATCACCTACGCCTATGGCCTGGCCGCCCCTCCCCTGCGGAGCCGCACCGCCTTTTGGGAAGCCAGCCAGGGCCAATGGCAGCTGGCCGGAGGAGCTGACTTTGCCCTCAGCCAGGGACTGATCGATACCGCTACCTATGGCTTGATCGACAGCCTGGGTCAATGGCAACCCGATTACCGGGATGTATATCGCTATGACAGCTTGGGGCAGGCCCTCTTTTTGCAGCGCGAGCGCTGGCAAGCAGCAGGCTGGCAAGCAGAGGAACAGCGCCACTGGGCCTACGATTTCCGGGGTGAACTCCTCTGGCAAGAAGTAGCCCTGGCCGCTAGCCCGGGCTGGCTGCCGTTCCGCCGCTACGAGCGGGTGATCCGGGCCGGGCCCCTCAGCCGTTATCGCTTGGGATACTGGACCGGTAGCGCCTGGAGCTGGGAGCGGGATGTTACATTTTACTACCCCTTGCCGGTTTGGGCCGACCTGCCCGCGGTCTCCTGGCAGCTTTTCCCCAACCCTGCCCGCGAACAGGTGCAGGTGCAGGGCTTGCCCCCCGATATTTTTACCTACCAGCTGCTGGATGCCCAGGGGCGCAGGTTGAGGCAAGGAAAGCTGCGGGGACCGGCAGCGACTTTGTCCCTTTCTGGCTTGGCCGCAGGGCAATATTGGCTTCGTCTTCAGGGAGTTGGGGGGAGCCATACCTGGCCTCTCTGGTGCCAACCCTAAAAGGCCTGCTGCCTAAAATGGGTTTGAAATTCTGCCGAAAAACCCACAATTTGCTTTCGGGTAAAATTTTTTACAGAATTCCCAGTGCAGGCTGGTTTCCTAACTACTCACCCCCACTTGCTCAAGCCGCGCTTTCCTCTCCCCCCCCCATTTGGGTTTCAAATTCCCCTGTAATGAAAAAGTTCGTACATGTGTGTCTGACCCCAGCGCTAATCGACCAGTTTGATGTGTCGGAGGCGATTGTGGTGGTCATCGACATCCTGCGGGCCACCACTTCGATGTGTGTGGCTTTTGACAATGGTGCCGACCACATGGTGCCAGTTGAGCAGATCGATACCTGTCTGGGCTACCAGGAAAAAGGCTACCTCATTGCCGGGGAACGTAGCGGCGAACAAATCGCAGGCTTCGATTTCGGCAACTCTCCCTTTTCTTATACCCGGGAGAATGTGGAAGGGAAGAAAATCGCCATCACCACCACCAACGGCACCCGGGCCATCAAAGCCGCCCAGCAACGGGGGGCCAAGGAGATCATTGTGGGGTCGTTTTGCAACATCAGTGCCCTGACCCGCTGGCTGATCCACAAAAACGAGCACGTATGCCTGCTTTGTGCAGGTTGGCGGGACAATGTGACGCTGGAGGACACCATTTTTGCCGGGGCCCTGAGCCGCAAGCTCCGCAATGATTTTCAGCGTTTTCAGGACACCGCCCTGGTCGCCGAGACCTTGTTCCAATCGGCCAACATCCGCAAGCGCTATTTCTTCCGCCATTCTTCTCACTTCAACCGGCTCATCCACCTCAACTTGCAAGAAGAGGTGAAGTATGCCATGCGCCGGGACACCCACCCGGCCTTGCCCATCATGATCGGGGATGAACTGCATGATATCCGGGAGCAGCCCTACGACTACGAAGAGAAGAAGCAGGCCATATTGGCCAGGCAAGCCGGGGCCCGGAAAAGTGAGGAGGCTGCTGCCCCGCAGTCCAGGCTTTCTAAGCTGTAGTGCTGTAGTGCTAGGATGTTCCCCCTGCTGTACTTCCCTAGGGCGATTTTTGCCTGCTAATCCCCCTGCCCATGAGTAGCATGAGTAGCGGTTTAAACCCCTCGCTACTCATACTCATGGGCAGAAAGCGACAGAGGAGACGCCAGCCGGTAACGAAAAAGGGCTGCCTCATCGAAACATGAGGCAGCCCTTTTTTTATGGGAGGGGCAGAATAGGCACCGAGGGCAAGCGCAGAAGGCGTTTTGGCCAGCCCCCGGGAACGGGTATAAAAATAGTTAGCGGCTGGACAAACCGCCCTTGCTTCCCCGCCGATACCCCTTTGAAAACAAGTAATCGGCTACCCGGGGCTGGGTAGAATCTGGGTACCAAATTGTCGTGACCACCCGGAGCTGCGAGGGTGCTTCCTGGTAAATGCGGAGGACGTAGGTGGAGAATCCCATTTCATAGCGGGCTTCGTAGCCATCGCGTACGCGGCATAGCGCCCGGTCTCCCCAATGGCAGGTATCTCCCGTGCCCGTTTCATAGACCCTCACTACTTGACTGTGGCCATTGATGTACAATGTAGAAAAAAAACCATCGTCTGATGATTCCCGGACCCAAAAAGCTGTTTCTAGCTGGCACATGCCCGCTAGCGGTAAAAAGAAAAAAAACAAGGCAATGTGTGGAAGGAAGGAACGGTGGCTCATAGGGTAAAAGCTCAAAGACAGACAAATGGAGCAGGAAAAAAGTGTTCCAATTCCTGAAATAAATAAAGTCAATAAATTTATGCCACTCAACTGGAAAATGAGCGGGCTCTTACATAAGCTTAAGGAAGCAATCCTGCCATCGGCGCGGCTCTGTTAGCATGGGGCGAGCCCCAAGGGTGCCACAGGTGACACCCCTTCAGGGTCGATTCCCCGTGGCATTGGCCAACCTCTTTTTTCTTTTTGAGACATTTTGAGGGGTTATTCGATACCTTGAAAGCATTCGACTCACCGACAGTCCTTTTAATTCTGCCCGGTTTTTTTAGTGAAGCTGGAAATTTGATCCCACTTGTCTTGTACCCATGAAAACTCCCACGCTGCTTTTCTTCCTTTGTAGCCTGATTCTTACAAAAGGGGCTGCCCAGGTTTTTCCTCACCTTAGCTGGCAGCGGTTCTATGACAATGAGGGGGATGACATACCTGAAGCCTTGGTGCGTACGAGCGACGGCCACCTGGTCCTGGGGGGGAACTCGTTGCTCACCGGGGATGACAAACAACCCTGCCCCAACGCCTGGCTGGTGAAGGTCGATACGGCCGGGAAGCTCATCTGGCAGCAGGAAATAGGACTTTCCGGTTGTGAAGAATTGCGGGACTTGGCCGCCACCGAGGACGGTGGGGTGATCTTTACCGGGGTGACCGGCTCGCTGATCAACCGACGGGAAAAAGGAGACGAACGCTACTGGGGCGACTACTTCATCGGCAAGCTCGACTCAGCCGGCGCAGTCGAATGGCTCGAATCTTACGGCGGCAGCCAGCTCGACCAAGCCAATGCCATCATACAGGGGGTCTACCGGGAGTACCTGATCGTAGGCAGTTCCCATTCTGATGATGGCGACGTGCCCGAAAACCACGGGATGAGCGACCTGTGGGTGCTGAAAATCGATACCCGGGGCTACCCGCGCCTCAGCCAGGTCATCGGGGGCAACCGCAGCGACTGGGGGACGGGGATCAGCCTGTGCCAAAACGGCGATTACCTCATCGCCGGCTTCACCAACTCGCCCATGAGCCGCGCCGCCACCGCGAGCATTTACGGCAGCGGCCTCTTACTGCGCATGACCCAAGCTGGTGTGGTCACCTGGAAACGAGAAATTACCAGTCCGCACGGGGGCTACTTTGAGGCGGTGACCGAGCTGCCCGACGGGCGGATCCTGCTCGCAGGCCATCGGCAAACGGAGGCGGGCGACAACGATTTCTGGTGGATGCTCCTCAATGACCGGGGCAAGCTCATCCGGGAATTTGTGCCTGCCGGAGAAAACGACGAATACCTCACCTCCCTGTCGCTTTGCCCCTCCGGACAAGCGGTGCTGCTCGGCGGCTATGCCCGCAGCCTCGGCAGCCAAGACTACTTTGAAAAAGGCGGAGAGGACTTCTGGGTGATGAAAGTCAACGCTAAAGGTGAACTCGAATGGCGCAACACCTACGGCGGGCCGGGAGATGAACGCTGCCGCGACGTGCTGGCCTACCGGCCGGGGCTTTATTTTGCTGTGGGGGAAAAATACAATGAATTTACCCGCCCCGATGGCCACGACAAGGACTTCTGGCTGCTGCGCATTGAGGAGGTGAGCGAAGACTCCATCGAAGCCGGCATCTTTGTCCGGGCCGATGACTATCGCATCAACCGGCAGACCCCGACCCGCTTCCGGGCGCGGTACCGCTATGGCGATCGCTTCCTCTGGGACTTCGGCGACGGCACCACCTCCCGCGAAGAGCAACCCCTCAAAACCTACGACTTGCCCGGGGTCTACGAAGTGCGCCTCACCGTCTTTGTCAACGACCAATGCTACCAGACCGTCACCCTGCCGCAGAAATTGGAGGTGTGGTGAGGGGAGAGGAAAGAGGATAGAGGAAAGAGAAAAGATAAAAGAGAAAAGATAAAAGAGAAAAGAGGAAAAAAGAAAGAGGAAAGAGGACAGGATTAACAGGATTAACAAAATTTTTAGGATAAAAAAATTGATTGTCAGGAGAATAGCTGTCAGCTTCCGGACGATTGGGTAGCAGATTCTGGACTGGGATGAAAAAAAGGAAAACTAAAACGGGATCCCGGCCCAAGCAGAGATCCCGTTTTAACTGGCAGGCAGAAGCTGCTATTCTTCCGATAGAGCCGCTTCCAGCTCGTCGGTCATTTCCAGGTTATGGAAGACTTTCTGCACGTCGTCATCATCTTCGATGATGTCGATGAGCTTCATGACCGAGCGGGCCTGATCCACCCCAAGTTTGACCGTGGTGCCGGGGATGCGCTCAAGGTTGGCCTCGGCGTCGATCTCCATCTCTTCCAGCTTGGTGTTGAGGGCACCAAAATCTTCGAAGGCGCAGGTAGCGATGAAGTTGCCGTCTTCCTGTTCGATTTCCTCAAGGCCGTGGTCCAGTAGTTCGAGGGTGATCTCGTCCTCGTCGAGGTCTTCGCTGGAAAACACAAACACCCCTTTGCGCTCGAACATGTAGTCGACCGAGCCGCTTTTGCCCAGGGAGCCGTGGTACTTGTTGAAGTAGGAGCGGATGTTGGCGACGGTGCGGTTGTTGTTGTCGGTGAGGGCCTCGACAAAGACGGCCACCCCATTGGGCGCATAGCCTTCGAAGGTGCCCTCTTCATAGGAGGTCCCATCGGCACCGGAGCCTTTGCTGATGGCCCCTTCGATTTTGTCTTTGGGGACCGAGGCTTTGCGGGCGTTTTTGATGGCGAGGCGCAGGCGCGGGTTGGCGTCGGGGTCGTCGCCCCCCTCTTTGGTCGCCACGGCGACCTCTTTGATCAGTTTGGTAAACAGCTTGGAGCGTTTGGCGTCTTGGGCACCTTTGCGGTGCTTGATGTTCGCCCATTTACTATGTCCGGCCATGTCTCTGAATCTAAGTCTACTCGTGATAGGGGAGGAGAAAAGAAACCCTTCTGGAAACGAAGGGCTGCCCTTTATTGAAGGCTAACAAAGGTACAAAATCTTTGGAAACCGCTGCCGCATGGCGCAAAAACAAAAACCGGCACCGCGGACGAACCGGGCACCGGGGCTTTCAGGGTGGTGCTATAGGGGCATTGCTC
>CAZIVQ010000022.1:0-13277 GCA_964542415.1 uncultured Bacteroidia bacterium
GGGAATAGGGGAATAGGGGAATAGGGGGAAGAATGGAAGAAATATCGAATGAAGAACAAGGAATGTCGAATATCGATTAAGCGGCAAGGCCTTATTTCCCTACACCCTACACCCTACACCCTACACCCTACACCCTCCCCACCTCTTCCCACTCAAACCAATCCTTCACCATCTCATCCTCAGCCGAAAGGGCTTCGAGATGGACGAACTCGTTGGTTTGGGGCACATAGCGGTAGTCCTTGGCCCACTCGTGGTGGTGCTGCGCCAATGCGCGAATGGCCTGGGTGAGGCGCTGCAATTCTTCATTTTTCATCACCGGGTGGACCGAGAGACGGATCCAGCCGGGCTTCTGCGAAAGGTCGCCGGCGTCGATGCGGGTGGTGATGCGCTTGGACTGTTCGCGGGAGATTTTGAGCAAAAAATGCCCGTAGGTACCCGCACAGGAACAACCGCCGCGGGTTTGAATGCCGTAGCGGTCGTTGAGCAATTGCACGGCGAGGTTGAAATGGAGGTTTTCGATGTAGAAGGAGATGACCCCCAGGCGCTCGCGGGCTTCATTGGCCAGCAGGTGCAGGCCGGGGATGGTGTCGAGCTCGGCGAAGAGGTAGCTGAGCATCTCTTTTTCCCGGGCCATCATCTTGTCGGGGCCCATGCGCTCCTTGAGCTGGATGGCCATGGCCGCTTTGATAGTCTGGAGAAAAGGCGGGGTGCCGCCGTCTTCGCGGGCTTCAATGTCGTCGAAGTATTGGTGCTCGCCCCAGGGGTTGGTCCAGGCCACGGTGCCGCCACCTGGCACGTCGGGTACGCGGTTGCGGTAGAGCTTGCGGTCGAAAATGAGCACCCCCGGCGTGCCAGGGCCGCCGAGAAACTTGTGCGGCGAAAAGTAAATCGCATCCAGCTTCTCCAGCGGATCAGTCGGGTGCATGTCGATGTCGACATAGGGAGCCGAACAGGCAAAATCGACAAAACACAGCCCCCCATGCTGGTGCATGAGGCGGGCGACTTCCCGGTAGCAGGTCTCCAGGCCCGACACATTGGAACCAGCCGTGACCGACGCGATGCGGGTGTGGCGGTAGCGGTATTTTTCCAGCAAAGCCGTCAGGTATTCCAGGTCGATGAAGCCGCGGGCATCGGGCAAAATGGGTTCCACATCGGCGATGGTCTCCAGCCAGGAAGTGTGGTTGGAGTGGTGCTCCATGTGGGTGACGAAGACCACCGGCCGCAATTCTTCCGGAATATCGAGTTTCCCCTGCAATTGCTCCGGGACCTTCAGCCCCAGGATGCGCTGAAATTTGGCCACCGCCCCGGTCATGCCCGAGCCACAAGCGATGAACACATCGTCAGGGCCGGCGTTTACGTGCCGCTTGATGAGGCGCTGGGCGTGGTGGTAGGCCTTGGTCATGGCCGTGCCCGTGACCGTGGTCTCGGTGTGGGTGTTGCCCACAAACGGCCCCAATTCCTGGCTGATTCTTGCCTCGATGGGCGCATAAAGGCGACCGCTCGCCGTCCAGTCGGCGTAGAGCAGGCGCTGCTCGCCATAGGGTGTCTGAAAAAGCTGGTCGTAGCCCACGATCTGCTGGCGAAACGGCTCGAAGTAGGTTTCCAGGGTGCTGGGCACGGGTATGGCGGAGGCAGTTATGGGCTTCATGGTGAGAGAACTTCAAAGGTGGAGGGAGTTCGTATGCAAATAAGGTAATGATTCCTGAGGAAAGGGCAATGAGATCTTGAGATTCTTAGATGTTGAGAGGCTAAAAGTCTGAGAGAAAATGACGCGCAAAGGGCGTGCTTGCGGAGCGGCCTTTCGCCTTTTCAAAACCGTCTCACCAACCACCATCTCAACCTCTCAAAACCAAAACCGGAACCATCCTCAAGGACAGTTCCGGTTTGGGCTATTCAGCTGAACTACGCTTGGTTTATTCTACCGGCAGGACACTGAGCTGGGTCAGCTCGCCCTGGCTGTAGTCGTACTGGGCAAGGCCGTCTTCGCCAGTGAAGATCAGCAAGCCGTTGTGGGCAATCACGTCAAAGCCCTGCATGCCAGGGGCGTGAGCCAGCTGGCGGTCACCGGCTTTAGCGGGCTCGGAGGCATCAAACATGCGCAGGCCCGCTTCGCCATCGGCAATGAAAAGGCGGTTGCCGTCGATGCTCAGGCCGTGGGGATTGGTCATGGGGAAAGTCCGGAGCAGCGTCGGGTTGCGGGGAGAGGAAATGTCGAGGATGTCCAATTGGTTGGAAAAATCCTGCCCGCAAGGCTGGTCGGGACCGTTGCGCAGGGTCACGTAGGCGAAGTTGTCCTGACCGACCACCGGGTCACAGCTGGCGACGTGGTCGAAGGTCGACAACAGTTGGGGCTTGGCGGGATTTTCGGTGCCGTAGATAAAGACCGAGTTGGTGCTACCAATGAGCAGCAGGTCGTTGAGGGTCGAGATCATCTCCGCTTCTGCGCCCCAAAGATTGAGGGCCTGCTCGCCCACCGGCGTGGGCAGGCCGCAGTTGGTGACATCATAGGTTTTCAGTTGCTGGGGCAGCACGATGTAGAGGTGATCTTGGCTCACGGTGAAGCGCGACATAGAACCGCCTTTGCCGCTCACCGCAGGGTTGACGCCGCGGGTAGTGGGGCCGAGGTTGGTGAAATCCTGGCTGTTGGGGTTTACTTCGTTCATTTCCCAAACGGCGGGTACGCCCCCTTGGCAGTCGTAGGGCTCTTGTGCCACTTCCTGGTGCCAGCGTACCACCACCCCCTTGTTGGGATCGGCGGTATAGCCGCGGTAGGAGGTCATGTGCGGCAGGGCATTGCGCAGGCGCTGGGTAAGCTTAGGGCGCGCCGGATCGCTCAGGTCGAAGACCAGCAGGTCGCTGGAGCTGTCGAGGTAGAGCTGCCCGCAGTGGACGTAGAGGTCGTAGTTGCCGGGGACTTTGAGAAAAGACAGCGGCTGCGGCGAAGCAGGGCTGGTGTTGTCGATGATATGAACCCCGCGACCGATCTCATTGACGAATAGCAGGTTTTCTTGAAGGAAAATTTTGCCCGGTTCCTGGATCGTCTGCGGCGCTTCTACCGCCACGGCATTGAGGAAGTCCTCTTCGCTCAGGTACTCCGGGCTGTAGCGATAGAAGGTGTAGTTCATGTCGCACTTGTCGCGCACACAGCCAGTTAGCAAAAGGCTCACGGCCAGGAAGCCCAGTACGAGCATAGCCGCCGGAAATTTCATCAGGTGTTTCATGGTGGAAAAGGTTAAGCGTGATTAATGGGGAAGGGGGGCGAAAAGTAACAAACAAGTTTACCCCCTTAAAGACGTCGCAACCAAAAAAAGTGCTGCATATTTTCGAAATAAAAACGAACGGTCTCGTACCCTTCGTTGCCTGCAACCCTGAAGGGGGAATAATTTTTACCCTAGGGCAGCGGTGGCAAGGGAGAATGCGTCTATAGAGGCACGAAACCAACCCGCGATTTTTTCTTTCTTCTAAAATACATTATTTATCCTTGCTTTCGAAGGGAAAATTTTTTCCACCCTCTATGGCTTCCGTATTTCGACTTTTACCAAACCTGCTCTGCCTACTGGGTTTTCTCGGCATGGGAGCGAGTATGTGGCTGCCGTCGCTTCAGGCACAAGCCCCGGTCGAGGATGTCATTTATCTCAAGAATGGCAGCATCCTCCGGGGGAAGGTGATCAGCCAGGAGCCTGGGGTTTCGGTGACCATCCTGCTGCTGGAGGGTGACCCCTGGACCATTCCCCAAGCCGAAATTAAACAGGTCGTCCGGGAGGCCGCCAAGTACAGCAAACTCAGCATCCGCTACCGCCGGGTCCTGCGCGAGATGGTGATGCGACAACGCGGTTGGTATGGGCAAGCCGCCTTGTCTGTGGGGTTTTATGAGGCAGAATACGAATCGCTGGGAGCCACGGGCTTTTTGCGGGCCGGCCTTGGCTATCGCTGGCGCTATTGGCTGGGCGCAGGGCTCACCACTGGCCTGGACATCTACGGCGATGGCCTCATCATCCCTCTCAATGCCACTTTGACGGGAGACCTGCTGCCCAAGCGGGTTACCCCCACTTACCAGTTGGAGGCAGGCTATGGCTGGGGGGCCATCGGCAGCTGGCGGCACGAGGTGTTCGAGGGCGGCCTAAACGGGCAATTTTTAGCAGGACTCAAATGGCGGACCCGCTCCCCCTGCGAATGGTCCCTGTTAGGGGGCTTTAAGTTTCAAGAAACCTACCAAGAATTCACCGATTGGCCCGACTTATTCTTCTGGCCACGGCAGCAGATCCTTGAGCCGCCTCGGGTGACAGGAAACCGGCGTTACCAGCGCATCATTGTGCAGCTCGGCCTTACCTTCTGAAAGACCTTCCGCTTTTTTCTCTCCCCCTCCAACTCCGCCTTCTTTACATGCGTGCTTTTTTCTTGACGTTCTTGTGCCTTGTATGCCTGCTGCCTGGACAGCTCTCCGGGCAGGACCTGATCGCCCAGGACGTGGTCTACCTGCACGACGGACGCGTATTTCGGGGACGGCTGATCGAGCAGGTGCCCCGCTCTCACCTGCGCCTGGAGTTGCTGGGGGGCAGCGAGTTGGTGTTTATGACCAGCGAGGTGGCCCGCCTCACCCGGGAATGGGCCCCCTACGAAAAAGTCAAGCGTCGCTTCAACCCCCGGCGCTTTCCCCTAGCGGAACGCAACCAGGGCTGGGAGCATCAAATCGGCCTGCAACCGCGCTGGGAGTGGAGCGCCCTCGATGTACCCGGTTTGCGGGTAGGCCTGCATTACCGCCTGGGCTACCGCTGGAGCTGCGCTCTCCACACCGGGCTGGGAACCGGCATTGAGGTCTACAACGGAGGCTGGATCGCTCCCCTTACCCTCTACCTCGGCGGGGATTTGCGCCCCGGTCGCTTCAGCCCGTTTTATCGGGCCGAAGCAGGCTATGGGCTTGGATTTGGCCCTTTTTGGTGGCTGGATGAATTTCAAGGGGGCTTTCGCTACCAGCTTGCTGGCGGCTTGAAAATCCGCACCCACGTCCGCACCGAGTGGATGATTGGCCTGGGCTGGCAGGCCCAGTACGCCCGGCAGGTAGAGTGGGGGGGCTTTGGCCAAAACCCGGGCCGCCGGGTAACTGAATTTCCCTTTGGGGCCGCTGTCTTGCAGCTGGGGTTTTCGCTCTGAGCGGTCGGCTGGCTTCTCCGCTATTTTCTGAGTAAATTCAAAAAATTCCGATTTCCGATTTGGATGCTAATTAGTTGCATTTGTAACTTTGCGGCCCATGTCAGAATCGGTTTCCCCTGAACATTCGCTGGGTGCCCTGGTAGGCCGCGCTGGAAAAGTGATGAGCAAAGCCCTCATCCACGAATTCCGTGAGGCAGGCCACGACCTGAACCTCGACCATTGGATCGTATTGGTACACCTTTGGTCAAAAGACGGGCAAAACCAACAATGGCTGGGCGAAGTGGCAGGCCGGGACAAAACCACCGTCACCCGGGCGGTAGATACCCTGGAGCAGCGAAACCTGGTCTTGCGGGTGCCCGATCAGCAGGACCGCCGGCAAAGGTTGATTTACCTTACCCATGCTGGCAGAAACCTGCAAACTGTTCTCATGCCCTTGGCCCAGCGGGTCATCGACCGGGCTACCGTTGGCATTTCTCCCCAAGACATGGCCTGCTGTAAGCGGGTGCTTTCTCAAGTATTCGAACGGCTCAATGGCGCAGATTAGCCCCGGGGGGTTAGTTACATATGAAACTTGCTGAATTTCCTTTTTTTCATCCCTCTCATTATCCGTCTTCCAACATTACTTCATGACCAGACAAATTACCATCGGAATCGGGATCGTCTTGCTGCTCGTGGCAGGACTTGGGGCCCGGGCCTTGGTCAATAGGAAACCAGAGGCTGAACGTAAGCCTTCAGTTGCCCAAATAAAGGAGGTAAAGGTCAAGGCCGCGACGGCTGAGGCCCTTGCTACCCAGGTCGAAATTACCGGTCGCCTCAGAGCCCGGCAGCGGGTGGAACTCTTTGCCGAGGTCGGCGGGGTGCTGCTGGCAGAAAACAGCCGCTTCGAGGAAGGCAACTATTTCAAAAAAGGCCAGCCCCTCATCGTGATCGACCATGAGGAAGTCCGGCTTACCCTGCTGGCGCAGAAAAGCAGCCTCATGAACCAAATCACCCTGCTGCTGCCCGACCTCAAGACCGACTATCCCGAGAGCTTTCCGCAATGGGAGGCCTACCTCCAAAATTTTGACCTGAAGGCCGATCTCGCGCCCTTGCCCGAGTCGAAAAACGAGCGGGAGCGCTATTTCATCTCGGCCCGCAACCTGTACAACCTCTACTACAGCATTCGCAGCCAAGAAGCCAGGCTGGAAAAGTACACCCTCGAAGCGCCCTTCAGCGGGATGGTCTCCGCGGCCTTGATCGATGCGGGGACCTTGGTACGGCCTAGTCAGAAGCTGGGCGAATTTCTCAACCCCTACCTCTACGAACTGGAAGCGGCGGTCAACCTCGGCGACATCGACTTCATAAAACCTGGCAACGAAGTCGAGCTTACCGCCGGCGGGGTCGATGGCAGCTGGAAGGGCCGCATCCAGCGCATCAACAGCAGCGTGGACCCGACCACCCAGACCCTGAAGGTCTACATCAACCTCAGCGGCAAAGACCTTCGCGAAGGCATGTACCTCAACGGCAGCATCCGGGGACAGGTCGTGAAAGACGTGATGGAGCTGCCCCGCAGCCTGCTGGTCAACCAGGAGGCGGTCTATGTGGTGGTAGATTCGACCCTAAAGCTACAGCCGGTCGAGCCAGTAAAATTTACCACCAACAGTGTGCTCCTGCGCGGCATCCCGGCCGGTAGCCAGGTCATTGTCGAACCCGTGGTCGGGGCCTACGAAGGACTCAAAGTTCTGCCTTACCAAGCAGCAGCCAACTAGCCCCCTTCCTTCACTTTTCGAGCAGGAAACACCCAAGCCCCAGGCCGTATTCCCCTGATCCTTGAACCCTGATTTTGGTGTGCTGTTAACGCTGTTAGGGCAAAAGCAGGGATGGTGAGGAGCCCTGACAGCGTGGGGAATATGAACCCTGAACCCGAAGCAGTGCTAAAGCTGCGCTTTTTCCCCGAACCTTGAACCCTGATTATTATGCGAAACATCATCGCTTATTTTGTCAAATACCCCATCACCGGCAACCTGCTGATGGTGCTGATCCTGCTCTTTGGGGTCGTGGGGCTGCTGGGCACGCGCAGCACTTTCTTTCCCGAGAGCGACACCAAGTTTATCGTGGTGCAGACTGCTTATCCCGGCGCATCGCCGGAGGAAATTGAGGAGGGCATCGTGGCCAAAGTCGAAGACAACCTGAAGGGGTTGACCGGCATCGACCGGGTGACCTCGGTGTCGCAAGAAAATAGCGGGCAGGTGACGGTGGAAGTCAAGCGCGGTTACGACATCGACGTGGTGCTGCAGGATGTGAAAAACGCCGTAGACCAGATCGGCTCTTTTCCCGAGCAGATGGAATCGCCCATTATTTTCAAGCAAGAAGCCCTGACCCTGGCCCTCAACTTCGCCGTCAGTGGCCCGGTCTCGCTGGGGACCCTGAAGCGATTTGCCCGGAAAATAGAAGAAGACCTGCTGGCGGTAGAGGGCATCTCTAAAGTAGAATTGAACGGCTTTCCAGATGAGGAAATCGAGATCAGCGTGCGGGAAAATGACCTGCGTCGCTTCGAGACGACCTTTGAGCAGGTGATGCTAGCTGTGCAGGTGGCCAACATCGAAGTCACCGGCGGCACCATCAAAGGGCAGCAGGAAGAATTGCTCATTCGCTCCCGCTCCAAAGGCTACTATGCCGAGGACCTGCGACAGATCGTGGTCGCTACCACCCCCGATGGCCGTCAGGTGCGCCTTTCTGATGTGGCCGAGGTAGAAGACCGGTGGTCCGAAAACCCCAACCGCGTCTACCTCAACGGGCAGCCCGCCGTGCGGATTTCTGTCAGCAACACCACCGACGAGAGCCTGCTGTTTATCTCCGAGACCCTGAATCAGTACGTCGATGATTTTAACGTAGAAAATGACGTCATCAAAGCCACCATCATCAGCGATGGGGCCGAGCTACTGCGGCAGCGTATCAACCTGCTGACCAAAAATGGGGTGATCGGCTTCTTTCTCGTCCTTGCCCTGCTGGCCATGTTCCTCCAGATCCGCATGGCGTTTTGGGTGGCCTTGGCCATTCCAGTTTCGCTGGTGGGGATGTTCATCTTTGCCCCGGGCATTGACCTGAGCATCAACGTGATTTCCCTTTTTGGGATGATCCTGGTGATTGGGATTTTGGTAGATGATGGGATTGTGGTCAGTGAGAATATCTACCGGCAATGGGAGGAGGGCAAGCCGCCGCTCAAAGCCGCCGTAGACGGCACGATGGAAGTATTGCCGGCGGTATTTTCGGCCATCCTGACCACAATGGTCGCCTTCGGCACTTTCTTTTTTCTCTCCGGCATCACCGGCGACTTCTTTTCTGACATGGCCACGGTGGTGGTCATCACCCTGGCTTTCTCCCTGATCGAAGGGGCCCTGATCCTGCCCGCTCACGTAGGACACTCCAAAGCCCTCACCCGCAAAGACCCGGACGCTTCGCCCGAATCCGGCTTTGTGGCCCGGGTGCAGCGGGGTTTTGCCTGGGTACAGCACCTCTTCTGGGCTTTCATGGACTGGATGCGGGACCAGGTGTATGCCCCCTCGCTCAAGTTTTTCCTGCGGCACGCCTTCCTGGGCCTGATGATTCCCATCGCGCTGCTGATCCTGGCTTTTTCGCTGATAGGCGGCGGGCTGGTCAAGACCACGATTTTTCCCTTTATCGAAGGGGACTTCATCACGGTCAACCTGCGCATGCCGGCGGGAACCCGCGAGGGCATCACCCAGCAGTACCTCGACCGCATCGAACAGGCGGTATGGGTGGTCAATGACAGCATGAAAAAAAACCGGTTCGACGGCCAGGATCCGGTACGGATCGTGAGCACCTCTATCGGGCCCAGCACCTACCAAGGCACGGTGCTGATCAACCTGCTCGACAGCGAGGCGAGGGGCACCTCCTCGCTGGCCATTATGGCTGCCTTCCGGGAGGAGACCGGCCCCATCTACGAAGCCGAAGTCTTGACTTTCAGCGTATCGACCCCCTTCGGCAAGCCGGTTTCGATTGCCATGACGGGCAACGACCTGCCCCAGTTGCGCTTAGCGGTAGAAGAGCTGAAGGACAAAATGGGCGAGCTGACCGACCTGCGGGACATCGCCGACAACAACCGTGCGGGGCTCAGGGAAGTCAACGTATCCCTCAAAGACAAGGCCCTGCTGCTGGGACTCAGCCCCCAGCTGGTGATCGGGCAGGTACGGCAAGGCTTTTTCGGGGCCGAAGTGCAGCGGATCCAGCGGGGGCAGGACGAGGTGAAAATCTGGGTTCGCTATGATGAGGCTGACCGGGGCTCCCTTGGCAGCCTGGAGCGCATGCGCATTCGCCTACCCGGTGGCCAGGCCTTTCCCCTATCTGAAATCGCGGAGGTGAAGCTCGACCGGGGCGTGATCGCCATCAACCGCCTCGATGGGCGACGTGAAATCCGGGTGGAGGCCGAACTGGCTGTGGCCGATGCCTCGACCAACACCATTCTGGCCGAAATCGAGGAGGACATTCTCCCCCCTATTCTGGCCAAATATCCCAGCGTGCGCTTTTCGTTTGAGGGGCAGGTGCGGGAGAATGCCAAGACCCAGGAGTCGGGACAGCTGGTGTTTCCGGTGGCCATCGTGTTGATCATCGCCATCATTCTCCTCACCTTCCGTTCTTTCAGCCAAACCATTGCCGTGCTGCTGACCATTCCCTTCGGCCTGATCGGGGTGCTGGTGGGCCACTGGTTGCTGGACAAGCAGTTCAGCTTCATTCTCTCTTCGCTCGGGGTCATCGCCTTGGTCGGGATCATGGTGAATGACGCCCTGGTGATGGTGAGCCAGTTCAACAACCTGATGAAGGAAGGCAAGCCTTTTAAAGAGGCACTTTACGAAGCCGCAATTTCGCGGTTCCGGCCGATCTTTCTTACTTCGGTGACTACGGTGGTGGGCTTGGGGCCGCTGATGCTGGAAAAAAGCCTGCAAGCGCAGTTCTTGATTCCCATGGCCATTTCCATCGCTTTCGGGTTACTGGTGGCAACGCTGATCATTTTGGTCACCTTGCCGGTCTTGCTGGTCATTTTCAACCAATACAAAGTCTACGTCGCCTGGCTCTGGACCGGTACCAAGCTGGAGCCTGAAGAAGTAGAGCCGGCCGTTTCGGGCCGCAGGACCTTCTATTTCCCTTGGGTAGGAGTGCCGCTGGCCCTGGCCGGGCTGGTGCTGCTGATCACTGCCTTTATGTAATGACCTTGTTTTTCTCTTTTTCTTCCGCCAGCCAACCCTACAATCCGCCACCAACCCATGAAACGACTGTTTATTCTCCTCTGCTGTCTGTCCTGGATCCCCCTTTCTGCTCAGGACACCTTGACGTTGAGCACAGCCATCAGCGAAGCCTTGGCCAATAACTACGGCATCCGGGTAGCCCGCTACAACGAGCAGGTGGCCGAAAACAATGTCTATCCTGGCAATGCCGACCTGCTACCGAGCCTCTCGCTCAACGGGACTTTCAATTATAACAACAACAACTCCGATGTGATCTTGCTCAACGCTGACCAATCGCCGGGGGCTCCGCCAACCACCGAGCTGACTGTCAATGGCTTGCAGACCTACTCCGCCGGGGCAAACCTCGGGCTCAATTATACGGTATTCGACGGGCTAGGCAATGTTAACGCCTTCCGGGTGCTGAAAGCCACCGCTTCGCAAACCCAGGAGCAGACCCGGGCCCTGGTGGAAAATACCCTGGCCCAGGTGATCTCGGCCTACTATACCGTGGCCCGGCTGCAAAGCAACGTGACTATCTTGCGCACCTCGGTGGAGAATTCGCGGGAGCGTATCGACCTGGCGCGTAACCAAGCCACGTTTGGCAGTGCCAACCAGCTCGCGGTGCTCAATGCGGAGGTGGACCTGAACACCGACAGCATCAGCCTGGAGGCCAACCTGCTCAACCTGGAGAACGCCCAGCGGGATCTGAATTTTCTCCTTGGTTTGGGCCTGGAAGTGCTCTACGCGGTGGAACAGCAGGTGGAGGTGGAGGCGGGGTTGAGTTTGGCAGAATTGGAGGCGGAGACCCTGGCCCGCAATGCCGACCTGCAAGCGGCCGAGCAAGGGTTGCAAGTGACGGAATTAAACCTGCGGGTGGCGCAGGCAGCCCAAATGCCCCGTCTTTCGATCAATGCTTCTTATGGCTACAATTTCCAGGACAATGGCCCCGTTAATTTCTTACAGCAGCTCAGCAGCTATGGCTTGACGGCCGGAGCAAGCCTGAGTTTCAATGTGTTCAATGGCTTGCGTACCCAGCGCAACATCCAGAATGCCGAGCTGCAGGTGGCCAGCACCAAAGCCCAACTCGAACAGACCGAGCAGCAGGTAAGCCGGGACCTCTACCGGGCATATGCCAACTACCGCAACAACCTGCGGGTCTACAGCTTGCAGCAGCGGAGCTTGAGGGCTGCCGAAGCCAATTTTGCGCGCACCCAGGAGGCCTTTCGCCTTGGCCAGGCTACTTCCATCGCTTTTCGCGAAGCCCAGCTCAACCTTCAGCGCGTGCGGCAGCAACTCAACGAGCTGCGCTACGACATCAAGCTTAGCGAGGTGGAACTCAACCGGCTCAGCGGAAGGTTGGTGCAGGCGGAGTAAGACAAGAAGCGGGGCAAGTAAAATTGGAGAATGAAAAGAATATGCTGTTTCTCAATCCTAGACCCCTGATTTTGGTGTGCTGTTAACGCTGTCAGGGTAAAAGCAGGGATGGTGAGTAGCCCTGGCAGCGTGGGGAATATGAACCCTGAACCCTGAACCCTGAACCCTGAACTTCGAACCCTGAAAACTGATCCTATGCGCCATTGGATATTTTTGCTGCTGAGTGTGTTGGCTTTACCGGCCTTAGGTCAGGGAGATTGGGATATATTTGGGGTAGAAGAAGGGGAGGCGCAAAATACTTGCCGCCTGCCGGCGCTGTACTTTGAGGCAGAGAGTTTGACGCTTACGCCCGAGGCCCGGCCTGACCTGGATTTTTTAGCACATGAGATGCACCAGCACCCGAAAATGAAACTGCGGTTGGTGGCGGCGGTTCCGGGCGAAACGGCCAAATCCCGGGACTTGGCCCGGGCAAGAATCAATGTGCTGACTCACATCCTGCTGCTCGAGTACGACATCAGTCCTACTCGCCTGCTTGCGGTCTACCAGCCCGAGCAAAACAGCCGCTCGGCCAAAAAGCAGGCCGAAAGCCAGCTGCTGCGGCGGCAGGTCCTTTGCCAATGCTTGTGGGATTAGAACCTTTTGCTCATGGGGAGGTTCACCCAGGCAACTTTCCTTCTCCCCAATTTATGCGCATTACCCTCCGGACCCCGGTAAAGGGCCACTACCAGGAAGTGCTGGCCCGCTTTGACCAATCTCTTTTCGAGCAACTGACGCCCCCCGGTGCCCAGGTTGAGCTCAAGCGCTTCGATGGCTCCAAGCCCGGCGATGTGGTTCACATTCAGCTGAAGCTTTTCGGATTTATCAAGCAAGATTGGATTTCTGAAATTACCGAAGTCTACCAAACGGAGCGGCGCGCTTGGTTTACAGACGAAGGGGTCCGTTTGCCTTTTT
Organism: uncultured Bacteroidia bacterium; assembly: GCA_964542415.1. Classification (GTDB taxonomy): domain Bacteria; phylum Bacteroidota; class Bacteroidia; order J057; family J057; genus CAZIVQ01. The sequence goes on from CAZIVQ010000022.1 coordinate 12,699, forward strand.
TTCTCAGCGAATGGCAGCACCGCCACGTCGTCGAAAATCATGGCAACCATAGCGTAATCGTCGACGACATCCATTTTCGCTCCCCTTCCGTCGTGCTCGATCCGCTGCTCTTCCCCGTGCTTTGGCTGCAATTTGCCTGGAGGAAACCCATTTACCAGCGGGTTTTTGGAAAGTGGGAACTCGAATAGGTGCCTGTCTCAGAAAAAAATCCTACCGTTACAACCTTTGCCCGGCGCTGGCATCTTTGAAGAAAATGAACACATTATGATTGGTCTTCTCAAGTTTGTCATCTGGGCTGCCTGGTTACTGGTCACCATTGGCGTACTGGTCAACATCTGGCAGCGGTCGCAGCAGTCCACGCTGAACAAAGTGCTCTGGACTGTGGGCATTTTGCTCTTCCCCTTTCTAGGCCCCTTGGCCTGGATTTTGTTCGGTGAGCGCACCAGCAGCCTTACTGATTAAGTCTCTCGGGCTCCGGCCCGTTAAAAGAGTTGGTTTGTTACCTGTCTGAGCCTTTTCGCGCAAGCGAGAGGGCTTTTTGGGTTGGGGGCAGCCGGGAGAAATACCGATTTTCTTCCC
>CAZIVQ010000023.1:0-13016 GCA_964542415.1 uncultured Bacteroidia bacterium
GAACCCCTAAGTTATGCATCCATCAGAGATTTTTTTTGGCTAAAGTCCAGCTTAGTCCTGACAAGGAATGCGCATCAAATGTAGCCCTTTGTGCGCAGGCCCCAAAAGCAGCGGGCGGTAGCTTCGATGTCGGCCAGGGCGTCGTGAGCCCCGTCGAAACGGGTGCCAAAGAGTTTATGGTGCAGTTCGTTGAGCTTGGGCCATTTGAAGCCGTAGGGGCCGGGCAGGCGGCAGAAGCCAGTACCGGCTTGCATGGTGCAGAGCTTGGTTTTGCCGCGGAAGACGTTCTTTTTCCCCGCGCGGTAATATTCTGTCCCGATGATTTTCTCGTCGAAGGCCAGGTTATGGGCTACCACGTGGGAAGCGGCTTTGAGCTGGGCAAGAAATTCTTCCAACACGGGAGACAGCTCCACGCCTTCGGCCAGGGCCCGCTCGGTGCTGATGCCGTGGACCTTCATGGCTTTCGGAGCGATGCGAAAGCCTTCAGGCCGGATGAGGAAATTGCCCCGGGCCAGTTCCTGCCCTTTTTCGTCGTGGAGCAGGTAAGCCAACTGTACCAGCCGGGGCCAGTTGGCCGTGTCAGAAACGGGCGCTTTGTAGTTGCGGGGCAAGTCGCTGGTTTCGGTGTCGAAGAAGAGGTACATGATGAGAGGTTAAACGAAAGGGAGGAGAGCCCGAGGCGGTCTTTTCTTCTCCACACAAACATAGGAGTTTGTGCCAAAAAATACAGCAAGCGGCCGGTTTTGCCAGGAAAAACCCACTCCTATCCCGCCGCCAAATTGCGAGAAGCGTGCTATCCTGACCAAAACCTGAATTTCAGGAGGTTTTTGCTTATTTTCCAGGATCAGCCCACGCTCACTAACCCTTACTTCATCATCATGAAAAACTTTCTCACCGAATTCAAATGGGGGGTGGTTTTCACCCTTATTTCGTTGCTTTGGATTGCCTTCGAAAAGCTCCAGGGCTGGCACGGTCCCAAGATTGAGCAGCACGCCACCTACACCAATTTTTTCGCCCTCGTAGCCATTGTAGTTTACGTTTTTGCCCTGCTCGACAAGCGCAAGCGCGACCTCGGCGGCTACATGACCTGGAAGCAAGGCTTCTTCTCCGGGGCCATCGTCTCGGTGGTGGTGGCTTTGCTCAGCCCGGTCAGCCAGTGGATCACCCACGAGGTCATTTCGCCGGAGTATTTTTCCAATGTGATCGAATATTCTGTGGCCAATAACCTGATAAGCGCTGAAGAAGCCCGTAAGAACTTTAACCTGAGTAGCTACATCATCCAAGGCACCAGCTTTGCCCTCCTCGTGGGGCTGGCCACCAGTGCATTGGTGGCTATTTTTACCCGGCGGAAGCCGCCGGAAGGGGCAGAAGCCTGATGGGGGCCATTCCTTACCTCAACCTATCCTGCTTGGGCTACTCATGACAAGTCAAGCCTGTTGGGCTGTCGCCGGACTGCTGAAATCCCCCTGCCCCCAAACGGCCGCTGGCCATTCATGGTGAGGCTCCCTACTACTCATGACAAGTCTGTGGAGGTCGGAAGATGGAATCTTCAAAACTATGAGGCTTCGACGTTCGGAGACGTCGAAGAGCCCGTTCATTTTTGCTTCGCAAAAATAGCAGACCGCTGGGCCGGGTCTCCGAACTCCCGTTTACGACTTAGAGGTACCCGTCAGCTGCTCGGATACTTCCCAGAGCTTTTGGGCGACAGCTTCGTCTTTAGCATGGGGATAAATTTCGGCCAGGCCGGGCTCGCCCGTGCGTTCTCCCGAGCCTTGGGGGCCAACGTAGCTTCCTCCTTCCAGCGTCGGCGCCAGGGCGGCCATGACGGTAGGTAAGGCTCCTTTTTCGGGAGAATGGGTCATAAACCAGGCCAGCGGCAAGGCCAGGTAGTAGACGATCCGCGGCAGGTACTTGGCCAGTTCGGTCATAGAAATGCCTGGATGCGCCGCCATTGAAAGGGTCGGCTGCCCTTCCTCCTCCGAGCGCCGCTGCAATTCCAGGGCAAACATCAGGCAGGCCAGTTTGCTCTGGCCATAGGCGCCAAAGGCCGAATACTTCTTTTCCCATTGCAGGTCATCAAACTGAATCTTCCCATTGCGATGGGCCAGGGAACTCAGGGAAACCACCCGTGCGCCTTCGGTTTGGTTGAGGAGAGGGAGGAGGAGGTTAGTCAGGAGAAAATGCCCGAAGTAGTTGGCCCCCATCTGCGATTCGAAGCCGTCTTCGGTCTGCGAATAGGGGGGCGCCATGATGCCGGCGTTGTTGATGAGCAAGTCAAGGCGCTTATAGGTTGCCTGGTATTGCTTGGCAAAGGCCCGCACCGATGCTAAGCTGCTGAGGTCCAGCTGCAGGATATCCAGGTCGGCCTGGGGAAATTCGCTCAGAATCTTGGCTTTGGCAACCTGGGCTTTTTTCAGGTTGCGGCAAGCCAGGATGACCTTGAGGTCTTTTTGCACAAACCAGCGGGTGGTTTCGAAGCCCAAACCTGTATTGGCCCCGGTCACGATGGCGATGCGCCCGGCCTGGGAAGGGATAGCGGAATAATCAAAGTTCATAAATAATTTTTTTCAAGATAGAAAAAAGTCTATGAAATCGTTGGGGTGCAGCCTTTCTCCCTACTCATGACGGGTTTGTTGGCTACGAACCCGCCGGACGGAGTCCAGCGGTACAAGCTCAGCACCCCGCTCGCGCCGGACTTTACCTGCTGCGCCCGACTTACCGCCGGAGGCGAACATGCCCGTACCTGATGCAATCAGGCGCGAGCAGGGAGGCTCTGTGCCTAGGCAAAATAGCCTGCCAAAAGGCCGAAGAAAGCTTTTGCCGGTGGCTTTTTTTGCTATATTTGGGTAAACCAATCGCCTATGTTTGCTCGCTTCAAAGCTTTTTTCGCCCGCTTGTTTGGGATGGACCCGGCTGCTGAATCTAGCGCCCCCACCTCTCGCAGCCGTGGCCTCGGCCCCCAAGATGAGATCAATTCTACCGACAAACCCGAAGACGCGGCCGACCTCGGCGATGCCCCGGTGGTACAGATCGAAGAAGCCCCGGCAAACCAGCGGTCCCGTTCGCTGGACCCTATGGGTGCGGGAGCAGGCGCGCCTGGCCTCAGCGCCATTGAAGTTATTTCTCCTCGCTTTCTTTGGTGCCTGGACAATGGCCATGGCCGCCTGCAAGAAGGGAAACGCTCGCCTTTTTTTGCCGATGGGACCCGCTTCGAAGAGTGGGAATTCAACCGCGACATCGTGCGGCGGATCATGAAAGTGCTCGATGAGCGGGGGGTGCAGTACTTTCAGGTGGTGCCCGAAGACGACATCGGCTCCTTCACCCGTGGGCGCTCCAAGCGCGCCAACGAGAAAGAGTCGCTGCTGGGGCTACCTAAGCTCTTCGTCTCCGTCCATGCCAATGCCTTCGGCATGAGCGAGTGGGCCAACGGCAAAAAAGGCATCGAAACCTGGCATTACCCCAACAGCACCAACGGCAAAAAACTGGCCTCGGTCTTCCAGCGGGAATTGATGAAGCAACTTCCGGGCTGGAAAGACCGCGGCATCAAAAGCCACACCCCAGGCAGCCGCAAGGTCTTCACGGTGCTCTCCGTGCCCACTATGCCGTCGGTACTCACCGAAAACGGCTTCTACACCGACGAAGAAGAAACCGCTCTGCTCATGACCGATGAAGTGCGGCAGCTCATTGCCATTGCCCACATCAACGCCATTCTGGAAGTGGAGCAAAATGGCCTGGACGACATCGAGACCTACCGGCCAAATATGACGATTGGGTAAACGATCACGCCCGCTAATTAAGGCGCAAAGAATACCTTCCCTTTTTGTTTCACGCGAAGCCGCCAAAAGGAAAATTAAAAACGTGATTATCAAGCATTTGTATCTGATAGCATGAGATAAAGGAAGGAACTTGTTTTTCGGCTGTTACTGACTTCTGGCGCACGCTGGCTCATGCGTGCTTTTCTGTAACAATAATGGGGATAGCTTTCCGGGAAAAACCATGAAAACCTCCCTCTACGCTCTTACCCTGCTCGCGAGCCTCAGCCTGTTTGGCCTGGGCTGTCGGCCCGCTTTCGATCTCGCTACCCTCACCCCTTCTACCACGGAAAAATTGGGGCTACCGCCTTTACAGGCCGAAGTATCCCCGCAGGGGTTTGCTTTTAGTCCGGTGATGGAAGATGATGCAAGGGATGAAGGCTACTACGTCGCGGCGCAACCGGTGGTGCAGGACCAGCGCTTTTTCGACGCCCAGGCGCTTTTTCGGAAAGAGGTCCATCAGGTCTGGAGTAAGGGAACCTCGCCCACCTATGGCTGGGCGGTTTTTCACCTCAGTGCAGCGAATGAACTCAACCGGGGTTGGAGCTATTCTTGCCTTAGCCTCAGCACCTTCGGGCTACTCAACCTGCTGGGCTTCCCGACCGCCAACTATCTCAACCAGGTGGAAATAGAGGTAGAAATTTTTGACCGCAACAACCAACTGCTCGGGCGCTACTATGGCCGGGGCGAGGCCCAATCATTGACTGGGCTCTATTATGGCCGGAGAAATGACCGCGATCGCTTTGTGCAGGTGATGCAGGCGGCCTTGGCTGAGGTCCGGAAGCAGGTAGCTACGGATGCGCCGACCCTGCGGCAACAGCTCGAGCGGGCTGGCGCCATTTACCCAGGACAAAAGCCTTGAATTGGGAACATTTATTCTTGGCAACAGGTTTCTATATTTGTTCGTAAATTACAGCAACTTGGTCGCCCCTTTGGACGGCCATTCGCTACTGGCTCACTTACGCAATCCTACCAACATGATATACACCGAAATCACCCCCAACCCTGCTTCGTTGAAGTTTGTGGTCGATCAAACCCTGATGCGGAATGGCACCGCAGATTTTCCCCAGGTAGAGGATACCGAGGATGCACCCATCGCCCGGAAATTGTTTGATTTTCGGTTTGTAGAAGGGGTATTCATTGGGGCAAACTTCATCACCATTTCCAAAGGTGAGGCCTTCCAGTGGGAAGAGATCATCCCGGTGGTCAAAGAATTTCTCAAAGCTTACTTTGCCAGCAACCAACCCTTGCTTACAGGAAAATACGCTACCGAGCCGGAACCGGTGGCCGAGGCTGAAGATGATGAGATCACCCGTCGCATCAAGGAACTGCTCGAAAGCCACGTGCGCCCCGCTGTGGCCATGGATGGCGGCGACATCATCTACGAAACCTTCGACGATGGCGTGCTGAAGCTCCGCCTGCAAGGCAGCTGCTCCGGCTGTCCCTCTTCGACCATGACCCTCAAGGCCGGGATCGAAGGCCTGATGACGCGCATGATCCCGCAGGTAAAGTCTGTGGAGGCGGTTTAGGGGAATATAGAGGATAGAGTATGGATTATAGACGAGGGGCTTCTCGCTTGAGAATTCCTGCTTCCGAGGTGGTGGCTCCCAAGAAGTCCTGCTTTGCTTTCAGCAAATAGAAAAAACCCGGCTTGCGAGCTTTTCGCGGGCCGGGTTTATGTTATAGGGAGGGCAATGTGGCCAAAAGCGGGAGGACTTCCTTGTCATCAAAAAGGACAAAAAAAAAGCCCTCACCAGGCGGGCGGCGGCGAGGACTTAAGAGTGTTGTGTTCAAGCTGCCTGGGAAGGCGCTTTTGAGAACCTAACACGGGGTGGGATTAAATGTTCATTGGCAATATAAGCTTTTTCCGGGAATAGTCCCTAACAAAAAATAATTTTTATTTCCCGCCGGAATATTTCTCTGCCTAAATCACTCCCGCAGGGGAAAGGGGAAAAAGAAATTACCCTCAGGAGTTGGCTCAAGAGTTCTATATTTGCTCTCATGAAGCAAGGTTTTTTTCGATTGGTAGTCAGCTTGTACGTGTGTTGGGGCCTGGCCCTCGGGGCACAGGCTCAAACTGCGGTCCTCAAGGGCAAGGTTATTTCTCCCACTAATGAGCCCATCGAGGAGACCAATATCAGCGTGATCTCTCCGCCCGAGGTCAACCGGAGTGCCCGCTCCGGGGCAGATGGCAGCTATCGTCTGTTGCTGCCTGGGGGCAATACCTACCGCATCCGGTTTAGCCACAGTGGCTACCAATCCGCCATCTTGAGAATAGCCGTGGTCGCTGGCCGGGTCTACGACGAGCCGGTCAAAATGCTGGTACGGGAGGTGGGCGAGGTCGAAATCGTGGGCGAAAAGGACCCTACCGCCATTGACCCCCGCGAAGCGATGCAAGTCTCGCCCATCAGCATGGAGGAGGTGTTGCAAATGCCTACCATCAACAACTCCGTGGAGGGCTTTGTCAAAAACCTCCCCGGGGTCTCGTCCAACAATGAATTCTCCTCTCAGTATCAAGTGCGGGGCGGCAACTTCGATGAAAACCTCGTCTATGTCAACGGCATTGAGGTCTACCGCCCTTTTCTGGCCCGCGCAGGTCAGCAAGAAGGGCTTGGTTTCACCAACCCTGCCCTGGCCCAAGGCCTCAAGTTCAGCACCGGTGGCTTCGGGGCCCAATACGGCGACCGCCTTTCTTCTGTCCTCGACATCACCTATCGCCAGCCCAAGGAGTTTCGGGCCACGGTCGAAGCAGGCTTCATCACCGCCAACCTGCACGTAGAAGGCATCAGCAAAAATAAGAAAGACCCCGAAAAGCCCGGCCGCTTTACCTACCTGATCGGGGCGCGGCGCTTTGCCATGTCCTACCTGCTCAACAGCCTGGAAACCCGCGGTGACTACCGCCCGAGCTTCTACGATCTGCAGGGCATGTTTACCTTCACCCCCAAGTCCCAAGCCTATGAACCGGAAGTTCGCGAACGCAAAGACGGCAGCCTCGACACCCTCTACATTCCCAACGAGAAGGTAAAATTTACAGGTTTTCTGACTGCCACCCGCAACAATTACCAGTTTGAACCGACCAGCCGGCAGACGACCTTCGGCTCCATCCAGCAGGCATTCCGGCTACGCACCGCTTTTCAAGGGCAAGAGGTAAGCGCCTACTCCACCGGCATGGCTGCCTTGATGCTGGAACATAAGCCCAATGTCCGCTGGAAATTCGATTACATTCTCTCAGCCTTTCAGACCGATGAAAGTGAACGCTTCGATGTCGAGGGGTTCTACCTGCTGGGAGAAGTCAACACCAACTTCGGCTCGGATGAATTCAATGAATCGGAGTTTGACCTGGGGGTAGGCTCCGAATACCGACATGGCCGCAACTACCTTACCGCCCGGGTGCTTTCGGGGCAGTTTCGGGGCCAATGGAACACCCGCGATCCGCTCAAGCACAAGTTGCTCTTCGGGGCCAAGTATCAATACCAATATGTGAATGATGACCTCAAGGAATACTACCTGCTGGACTCGGCGGGCTATGTGGTCAATGAAACCGGCGGATTTGGGCCCATCGAATTCATCCGAGGGCAGGCGGAGCTGCCCAGTAACCAGTTTAAGGCCTACGTGCAGCACGAATGGGGCCTTTCGGACCAATTGGCGCTGATCAGCGGGCTCAGGGTGCTGCGCTACGACCTGACCGAGGAATGGCTGCTGGCCCCTCGGGTGCAGCTGCTCTACCAGGCGAAGCAGCAGGCCGATGGCGAGACCCGCCTGCGGCTGCGTTTGGCCGGAGGCGTGTACCACCAACCCCCTTTTTACCGGGAATTGCGGCGCTTCGATGGGAGCCTGAATCTGGGCGTCAATTCGCAACGCTCGGTACACGCCATTGCCGGGTTGGACTATATCTTTGACATGTGGGGACGGCCCTTTCGGCTGTTCAGCGAGGCGTATTACAAATGGCTGACCAACCTTGTGCCCTACGAAGTGCAGAATGTACGCATTCGCTACTACCCCGATGAAGTAGCCACCGGCGCTGCCTACGGCCTGGACATGCGCCTCAACGGCGAATTTATCAAAGGCATCGACTCCTGGGTGAGCCTGGGCCTGCTCAAGACCAGTGAGAACATCGTGGGCGACGAGCGGGGAGCGGTGCCCCGCCCGACGGACCAACGCTTTACCTTCGCGATGTACTTTCAGGACGAATTGCCCATCAACCCCACCTACAAAGTCCACGTCAATTACATCTATGGCAGCGGCCTGCGGCATGGCCCGCCCCGGGACTTCGAAAACCGGACGTTTTTCAGTTTTCCCCCTTACCACCGCCTCGACATCGGCTTCAGCAAGCTCATTTCGCTCAATCCCAGCCCCGGTAAGCGCGGCATCGAGTCCATCTGGGCCACGGTCGAGATATTCAACCTGCTGCAACGCCAGAACACCGTCTCCTACGTCTGGATCGACGACCTGCAAAATCGGTCCTATGCCGTTCCCAACTACCTCTCCGCCCGCCTGCTGAATGTGCGGGTGGTGTTTAAGTTTCGGTAAATTAGGAGTATGGAGTATAGAGTATGGAGTATAGACCTGACTGCAAAACGGCCTACGGCCGTTTTCTGTGAGGCTCCTTTCAAAAAGAAAACTGGGCGATCCGCAGGATCGGTCTGAGGGATACGGGTTGCTCCTTTCCGCTCCTTTTCCTCTTCTTGTGCCCTTTTTGCGCAGCAAAAATAGCACACCGTTGGGCCGGGTCTCCGACCTGTCCGCCTATGGCGGGACCCGGCCCGTTCTAGTCTTGCAGACTCCGGTCTGCCGGGGAGTGGCCGGATCTGAATCGCACGGATTGCAAATCCGCGCGAGAGGGAAATCCGGCCGAGCCTGCACCTTGGGTGTCATCCCCTGGAGACTGCCCCAAAAAAGCACGCCACCAGCGGCCTGAACTGCTGATGGCGTGCATATGACCTAAAAGGGGGCACTCAGTCCAACTTGATCCCATCAAGCAGGTCAGCGGAGATGCCGACGCTGGAGAAACCGCCGTCGTGGAAGAGGTTCTGCATGGTGACCTTGCGGGTGTAGTCCGAGAACATCATCACGCAATAGTTGGCGCACTCTTCGGCCGTGGCATTGCCCAAGGGTGACATCATCTTGCCGTAGGCGAGCATCTTTTCGAAGCCCTCGATGCCTTTACCGGCGGTGGTCGGCGTGGGCGACTGCGAAATGGTGTTGACGCGCACGTTTTTGGCTTTGCCAAAGTGATAGCCGAAGCTGCGGGCGATGGATTCGAGCAGGGCCTTGGCATCGGCCATGTCGTTGTATTCGCTAAAGGTCCGCTGCGCCGCCACATAAGTAAGGGCCAAGATGGAGCCCCAATCATTCATCAGGTCGCGCTGGTAAAGCGCCTGCATGGTTTTGTGGAAAGAGACCGCCGAGATGTCATACGTCTTATCGAGGTAGCTGTAGTTCAAGTCGGTATAAGGGCGGTTTTTGCGCACGTTAGGCGACATGCCGATGGAGTGGAGCACGAAGTCGAGTTTGCCAAATTGTGCCTCAGCGGCGTCCATGAGCTGGTTGAGGTCGTCGGTATTGGTGGCATCGGCAGGGACGAGTTCGGCCCCGATTTTTTCTGCCAGCTCTTTGATTGTTCCCATGCGCAAAGCCACGGGGGCATTGGTCAGGAGAATGCGGGCCCCTTCGGCATGGGCTTTTTCGGCCACCTGCCAGGCGATAGAGAGCTCGTCCAGGGCACCAAAGATAATCCCGGTTTTTCCTGCTAGTAATTGGTTTGCCATCTTGTGAGAATTTGATTGGGGCAGCGGAGAATCGGTCCTTTCGCTCAGACCGCTGCAAGCCGGTTTTTAGGTAGGGGTATCCGGCAAATTCCCCGGCAAATAAGGAGTTTTTTCTTAGGGAAACAACCTTGGGCCAGCCAGAATGAGCCTGCGGCGAGGGCACGGCAGGCTAAGCTATGTCATGGCCAGAGCAAGTGGATGAACCCTCAGGTCCTCATGCGGTTAGGTAAACGATGATAAACCCCACCGCTTCCCTGCCTGTACTTTGAACTCATTCGATGATTCTCTTTCTTTACGGGCGTATATCCTCCGTCCACCCTATACCCACTGCCTTCTCCCCGTAACTTGGCCGCTTTCTCCTTCCAACGCCGCCCGCTCATGTCCGACACCCTCATCATTGTCCCCACTTATAATGAACGGGAAAATATCCATCTCTTGATCGACAAGGTGATGGAAGTCCTGCCAGATGCCCACATGCTCATTGTGGAGGACAATTCTCCCGATGGCACCGCCGCGTTGGTACGAGAAAAAATGTCGGCCTACCCCGGGCGCCTCCACATGGAAGAACGGGCCGGTAAGCAGGGCCTGGGCACCGCTTACCTTTTTGGCTTTCGCTGGGCCTTGGAGCGCGATTACGAATACATCTTCGAGATGGACGCCGACTTCAGCCACAACCCCGAATCGCTGCCCGATCTTCTCAAAGCCTGCCGCGACGAAGGCTACGACCTCGCCATCGGCTCCCGCTACATCAACGGCGTCAACGTCGTCAACTGGCCCATGAGCCGGGTGCTGATGAGCTACTATGCCAGCGCCTACGTGCGCCTCGTCACCGGCATGAGCATCCGCGATACCACCGCCGGCTTCAAGTGCTACACCCGCCCCGTGCTGGAGAAAGTCCTCTCCGAGCAGATCCGCTTCGTGGGCTACGCCTTCCAGATCGAGATGAAATTTCGCGCCTGGAAATATGGCTTCAAGATCAAAGAAGTGCCCATCATCTTCCGCGACCGCACCCTCGGCGAGTCCAAAATGTCCATGGGCATCTTCAAAGAAGCCGTCTTCGGGGTCATCAGGATGAAAGTGTCGAGCTGGTTTAAGCAGTGGAAATGAGGGGGGTAGGGGTGTAGGGGTACGGCTTAGCCGCCCAATCGACATTCCTCATTTCCTGTTCGATATTCGATATTCCCTCCCTCCTTTTGACTTCTTCGACATTCCTCATTTCCTGCTCGATATTCGATATTCCCTCCCTCCTTTTGACTTCTTCGACATTCCTCATTCCCTGTTCGATATTCGATATTCCCTCCCTCCCCTACTCCACCCACACCTTTTTCACCACCACCCCTGCCGCTGCCTCCAGCCGCAGCAGGTACATCCCGGTCGGCAGCGCCGCTACCGAAAGCTGCAACGCCGTTCCCCGGCCCGCGCCGGCCAGCCATTCCCGCCCGGTCACATCGACCAATTGCCAGCGGAGCAAGGGCCGCTCGCTTTCGACCCGGAGCTGGTCTTGGGCGGGATTAGGGAAAATGCGCAGCGCCCAATCCACCGGCGATGCCCGGCTCACCAGCGGCATTATTTCGGCACAATAATCTTCCACCTCCCCTGCTCCCATAGGTCCGCAGGCCAAAGCCGTCTCTCCCACCACCAACCGCAAACGGGTGCTCCCCAACTGAGCCGAGGCCGGCACCACCACGCTGGCCCGCAACGTATCGGCCAAGCTCCCGTCAAAAAAGGCCACCCGCTCCTCCGGCTGATCGAAGGTGCCATCCTGGTTCCAGTCGATGAAGATCGCCCCTTCTACCGGGGCGGAAAAGCTCCCACCGCGGCCCGGCACCAGCCAAAAATTGATGGTTTCTCCGATTTGCATGGCCACCGAAAGCCCGGTGAAGTCATCATAGCCCCCATCATTCCCGGAGATCACCCGCTGCCCCGCCAGCGAAGCAGCCGCCAGCCAAAGGTCGTCACTCAAGCCATTATTCTCACAATAGCTGCTGTCAAGGCAGGTACCACAACCCGGCACCCGTACCGCCACGGGGGAGGTAAAAGCACTGGAAAAGTCTCCGCATTGGGCCCGCACCGCCAATTCGTAGTCGGTGCAAGCAGAGAGCGAGCCGATGACCCGAAAGCTGCTATCCGCCGGCAAAAAAGCCAGCGAATTCGTCTCCGTAGCCAGCAGCCTCACCTCGTAGTCCATCGCCTGGGCCACCGGGTCCCAGTCCAGCTGGATCTGCTCCAGGCCAAAAGCATAGCTGCCTTGCAGGTTACTGGGGGTGGGGCAGAATAGGCTGTCGCCGGTGCTGATGGTGAGGCAATAGTCTTCTACCTCCCCCGACTCAAAAGTCTCGCAAGGCGAGGGGAATTGGTTGCCGGAAAACCCGGCATACTCCATGCTCACGCGCATGCGCGTAGGCCCCAGCGCCGCCGTGTCGGGAACCCGCACCGTCAGGGTCACCGGCTGATTGGTCGCTCCGCTGGCCGCCACTTCTTCCGCCGGCAACTGAAACACCCCATCTTGGTTCCAATCGATCCAGACCCGCCAGGCCTCCTGAAAAGCGGTGCCGCCAAAGCCGGGCGTCAGCTTTAGCTCGTAGACGGAGTCCCGCACGACCTGATAGCCGCTGAAGCGGTAATCGCCATAGCCGCCATCTGCGCCGCTCTGCTGGTCCACCGGCCCGAACTGGACCCGGTCGATCCATTCCAAGGCTACATCCTGCCCCGTGGAAGCGCAGTAATCCTGGTCCAGGCAGGCCCCGCAGCCTTTGGTGCGAAACACCAGGGGCGCAGACAGCTGGTTGGGGGCGGTGTCGCAGCGCGAACCCAGGCGCAGTTCATAGGTGGTGCAGGCTTGCAGGCTGTCCAGCAACAAAAGGGTGTCCGCCACCACCAGGGTATCGGCCGCAGCAGCCCCCTGCGGCCGGATTTCAGCATAATAATCCAGCACCCCGAAGACGCTGTCCCAACTGAAAAAAGCCTGGCTGGTGCTGAGAGAGTCCAGGCTCAGGTTGGCGGGGATCTCGCAGCAGCCTTCGGTACGGAAAGTAAAAGAGGGAGAATAGCCCGGTCCCCCGCTGCAAAGCGAGCGCAGCTGCACTTCGTAGCGGGTGCAGCGGGCCAGGTTGGGGAATGAAAAAGTGGTATCCGCTACTTGGGTGAGGGTCGTCCAGAGCGGGTTGCCCTGCGGGCGGTAGCGGACTTCGTAGCCATTGGCGGAGTCGATAGCGACCCAGCTGAGGGTGGCGGTGGTATCGAGCAACAGGTCGAGGCTGAGCTGGTAGGGCGGCAAGCAGCCTTGGGGCAGGCTGTCGCAGTAGGTTTGCATCAGCTCCAGGCTTCGCAAGACGTTGAGGCGCGCACCTGTGCGGGTAAAGCCAGCCAGGGTGGCCAGGGTATCGGCACCGTCGAGCAGCCATTGCTTGAACAGCAAAGCGGTACCAGCTGGATC
>CAZIVQ010000024.1:0-12899 GCA_964542415.1 uncultured Bacteroidia bacterium
GCTGAGTAGCCCTGACAGCGTGGGAACCCTGCTCCCTGAAAACTGATCATTGAAAACTGTTCTCTGAAATAAGGCATGCCCTTAACGCTGTCAGGGCAAAAGCACGACCATCGAGCAGCCCTGACAGCGTCGACATATTCAGCTACTCAATAAGCACGCAGTCCCGACTCCATACTCTATACTCTATACTCCATACTCTCCCCCTCGTAGCTCTCCAGGGGCGGGCAGGTGCAGACCACGTTGCGGTCGCCGTGGATGTTGTTCACCCGGCCTACAGCCGGCCAAAACTTCTGTGCCCATAGCCCCGGCAGCGGGTAAGCCGCTTTCTCGCGGCTATAGGGGCGCTCCCATTCGTCGCTGGTCACGGTCAGCAAGGTGTGGGGCGAATGCTTCAGCACGTTGTCTTGCGCATCGACCAACCCCAACTCGACCTCGCGCACCTCTTCGCGGATGGCGATCATGGCGTCGCAGAAGCGATCTAGCTCCGCTTTCGGCTCGCTCTCGGTGGGCTCGATCATGATCGTGCCCGGTACCGGCCACGAAACCGTGGGCGCATGGAACCCATAGTCGATCAGCCGCTTGGTGATATCGTCCACCTCCAGCCCTGCCTTCTGCTTGAACTGCCGCAGGTCGAGGATAAACTCGTGGGCCACCCGGCCATTTTCTCCCTGAAACAACACCGGATAATGATCTTCCAGCCGCTGCTTCATGTAGTTGGCGTTGAGAATGGCGTACTTGGTGGCGTCGGTCATGCCCTCGGTACCCAGGAGCAGGATGTAGCCGTAGCTGATGAGCAAGATACTGGCGCTGCCGAAAGGCGTGGCTGCCACGGCCGGAATGGCTGATTCTCCGCCGGTCTTTATCAGCACATGCCCCGGCAAAAACGGCTTGAGGTGGGCCGCCACCCCGATCGGGCCCATGCCCGGACCGCCCCCGCCATGCGGGATGCTGAAGGTCTTGTGCAAGTTGAGGTGACAGACGTCAGCCCCGATCTCGCCCGGGCTGGTGAGGCCCACCTGCGCGTTCATGTTGGCCCCGTCCATGTAGACCTGCCCGCCATGTCCGTGGATGACCTCGCAGACCTCTTTCACTCCTTCTTCAAACACCCCGTGGGTGGAGGGGTAGGTGATCATTAGGGCCGCCAGGTTTTCGCTATGCTTTTCGGCCTTGGCCTTCAAGTCTTCTACGTCGATGTTGCCCATCTCATCGCAGCGCACCACGACCACCTTCATGCCCGCCATCACGGCCGAAGCCGGGTTGGTGCCGTGGGCCGAGGAGGGAATCAGGGCGATGTCGCGATGCTGATCGCCGTTGTGGTGGTGGTAAGCGCGGATGACCATCAGCCCAGCGTATTCGCCCTGGGCCCCGGAGTTGGGCTGGAAGGAGATCCCGGCAAAGCCGGTGAGGTCGCAGAGGGCTTCGCCCAGGCGATCGATCATTTCCACGTAGCCGACCGCCTGTGCTTTGGGCACAAAGGGATGCAATTGGCTAAATTCTGGCCAACTCACCGGCATCAGTTGGGTGGCCGCATTAAGCTTCATGGTGCATGAGCCCAGCGGGATCATGGCCGTGTTGAGGGCCAAGTCTTTGTTTTCCAATGACTTGATGTAGCGCATCATGGCCGTCTCCGAACGGTGGGCGTGGAAGACCGGATGGGTGAGGTATGCGCTCTGGCGCACAAAAGCCTCGGGTAGCTGATCGCCTACCGCCTGCACCGTTGCCTCGGGGTCGAAGCCGTTGAGCGGGACGTTAGTCACGGCGGCAAAAAGGCTAAGCAACTGCTTCAGGTCGCCCGGCTCAGTGGTCTCGTCGAGCGAGAGCTGTACGCGTCCAGGCGTGAAGAAGAGGTTGATTTTCTGCTCCTGAGAAAGCTTCTCCAAATGACGCAGCGCCGCTTCGGATAGGTCCAGGCTGAGGGTATCGAAGAAGTGCGGGTGGGCCAGCTTCAGCCCCAGCTTTTCCAGGCCCTGAGCCAAGGTGGCGGTCATCCGGTGGATGCGGGTGGCAATGGCGCGGATGCCGTCCGGGCCGTGATACACGGCGTACATGCCGGCCATGATGGCCAGCAAAGCCTGGGCGGTACAAATGTTGGAGGTGGCCTTGTCGCGGCGGATGTGCTGCTCGCGGGTCTGCAAGGCCATGCGCAGGGCCTGATCGCCGTGGCTGTCGATGCTCACCCCGATGATGCGGCCTGGGATCAGGCGGAGGAAATCGTCGGTGGTGGCAAAAAAGGCCGCATGCGGTCCCCCGTAGCCCATGGGTACCCCGAAGCGCTGGGCCGAGCCCACCACCACGTCAGCTCCCCAATGCCCGGGGCCTTCGAGCAAGGCCAGGCTCATGAGGTCTGCGGCTACGATGAGGTAGCTGTTTTGGGCGTGCAGGCTCTCGGCCAGGGCCCGGTAGTCTTCGATTTTTCCTTCTCCGGTGGGATACTGCACCACCGCGGCGAAGTGCTTTTCGCCGGGCTTAAAAGTAGCCGGGTCGCCTACCTCCAGTTCGATGCCCTGGGCTTCAGCCCGGGTGCGCAGCACGTCGATGGTCTGCGGGAAGCAGGAGTCGGCCACGAAGAGGGTGTTGGCCGCCGACTTGCGGTCTTTTTTCAGCTTCTGGTTGAGGGCCATGCTCATGGCCTCAGCGGCGGCGGTGGCTTCGTCGAGCAAGGAAGCGTTGGCGACCGGCAGGCCGGTAAAATCGCTGACCATGGTCTGGAAGTTGAGCAGGGCTTCCAGGCGGCCTTGCGCGATCTCGGCTTGGTAGGGCGTGTATTGGGTGTACCAGCCGGGATTTTCGAAGATGTTGCGCAGAATGACCGAAGGGGTCACACAGCCATAGTAACCGAGTCCGATGTAGGTTTTGAATAGGTCATTTTTGGTGGCTAGCTTTCGCAGCTCCGCCAGGTAGCCGTGCTCGCTCCGAGGGGCGATGGGCTTGAGGGGCTGCCGCAAGCGAATGGCCGCAGGCACCGTCTGGTCGATGAGCGCATCAAGAGATGGGCTACCGATGGCAGCAAGCATCTCGTCGCGTTCGGCCGCAGAAGGTCCCAAGTGCCGGTTAACAAAGGTATCTGGATGGTGGAGCATATCGAAAGCGTTATTGTTTGAGTTAGGTAATAGAGCAAGAATCCTTCAGGCTAATCGCCAGGCAGGGGCAACGGATGTACGATGCCATGCCAGCAACCCTTTAGGCAAAGCGTAGCGGGAGGCGTTACTAAGTCTCATGGAGTTACTTGCTTACAGGACAAAATAAAAACTTCTAGCAAAAGTAAGTATTCAACCGTAATTTTCAGTGAATCATGAAAACGCCTTGACGGCGTTTTTGTTCCCAGCCTGACGGCTTCTTTTTGGGCCTGCATATGACCAGTCAGAAGCGATCGCAGCCGGATTACCTACGGGCCATAGGCTGTTCCCTCTGCCTGTAAACCTATGAAGCAATTTTGGGATAGAAATGCGGCATCTGAGAGGCTATTCTGATAACCCTTCCAGCGTTTTTGGGAAGGCTGACAGGGTTTAAGGAGATAAATGGATTGCGAACAGAGAAAAAATTTGCTTCGCGTAATCCGGCCGAGTCCACGGTAGAAGAGGCCAAAGGAAGCTGAAAGCGAAGCGAAAAGCCTTCTTTTGCTCCCTGGGTAGAAGCAGACGGGGGCTGATGCGGGGATTGCGCCAGCTTTTGTTAGTTTTGTTCCAAACCTAAAGGCTTGATCGACGACTACAAACATAAAGGACAACGGCGGCGACTGGTAGAAAAACTTACCACCCGGGGCATTACCGATGAGCGGGTGCTGGCTGCGATCGGCGAGGTGCCGCGGCATTTCTTCGTGCCAGGGGGGCTGGAGGCCGAAGCCTATACTGACAAGGCCTTGCCCATCGATGCCGGGCAGACCATCAGCCAGCCTTTCACGGTGGCTTTTCAGTCAGAGTTGCTCCAGGCCAAGCCCAAAATGAAGGTACTGGAAATCGGCACCGGTTCTGGCTACCAGGCAGCCGTTTTGGTGGCCATGGGCCTACGGGTCTTTTCCGTCGAGTTCGAACCCCAACTGCACCGGCAAGCCATGGAGCGCCTGGCCGATCTCGGGGCCAAGGTCTACCTGCACCTGGGCGATGGCTCGCAGGGCTGGCCCCAATATCAGCCCTACGAACGGATTCTCGTCACGGCGGCCAGCCCCTCGGTCCCCGAGGCCCTCAAGCAGCAGCTCGAAATTGGCGGGCGGCTCGTCCTGCCAGTCGGTAGCCGCTCCAAGCAGCGGATGGGCGTCATCACCCGCCTCGACCGCCGCGAATACCAGACCGAGTACCTCAGCCGCTTCCAGTTTGTGCCCCTGCGCGGGCGCTATGGCTTTGAGGAAGAATAGCAAATTTTTCCCTCTTTTTGAACGGCCAGGCTACTCGCCCATGTAGGCTTCTGCGCTTTCCTTTCGCCATTCTTTTCCGGTCCCTGGTCGCCCCGCTCTTCCGAACTTCGGCGAGGCAGAGCTGACTATACCTTATGGCAGCAGGATTGTTGAGTTCGACCCCGATGGGGTCGGGAAAAAATCGGCGTTAGGCTACAAAGGTGCGACCTTTACAAGGTCGAAGATCCCACTGGTCTCCCTAGGTTTCTCCCGCCTAGAAGTATAGCTAGCCGCCCTGAATAAACGCCTTTGATTTTGGGGCAATGTGCTGAAAGTGAGGCGGTTTTCCAGGTAATAATGTCCGCCCTTTGGAGGAGAAAATGAGCAGAGAGTTGGGTATGTTCCCTCTTGAAGGAACAACTTTCGGTTACCCCCAACAATTCTATCATGAAAAAATTCTTTACCTACTTGCTCCTTAGCGGCTTCGCTTTTTGTCTGATCCTGGGTAGTAGTTTTGCCCAGCAAGGACCCCAATGGCCCGAAGATCCTGCCAAGAAGCAGCAGGCGATGGAACAGCGCAACGCCTACATGCAGGCGGTTAAAGCAAAAGACTTTCCCGCCGCCGCCGAAGCCATCGAGTGGCTGCTGATGAACACCCCCGAGCTGCATCCCAGCATCTATGAGCATGGCGTGAAGATTTACCTCTCCCTTTGTGGCCAGGCCGAAAACGAGGAAACCCTTGCCCTGCATCAGTACCGCGTGCTCGACCTCTATGACGCCCAATCTTATTATTTTGGTCAGGCAGAAGTGGTGCTGGAACAGAAAGTCTACTACGCCATGAAGTTCTTCCACCAAGATGCAAACTGGTACCCAGAACTGGCGTCCATGTTCCAGGAGGTCTTCGAAGCCCGGGGCAAAGCAGTCAATGAACAGCTAGTTTATCCCTACATGCTCCTTGCCGTCAGCTATTTCCAGGCTTATCCCAATGATTTTCCCGATACCCAGCTCCAGGCGGTTGAGGAAAAGTTGTTAGCCGTACTGACAGCCAAGGCCAAGGACACTCCGGCCAAAGCCAAAAAGTACCAGTCCCTGAGCCAGCGCATTCAGGGGATGGGGGCCAAGGTGCTGAGCCAGCCGCAATAAAAAAGTGGCTAAAATCAAAAGCCCGGCCCCTATAAAAGAGGCCGGGCTTTTTTGTCAGTAGCTTGTCGCCTTAGCGCACCACCAGCCGTTGGGTCGCACGGCCTTCCGCCGTGGTCACGTCCAGCAGGTAGAGTCCGGCAGGCAGGCTGCCCACTTCCAGGGTCAGCGAGTTGAAACCACTGAGGCTGCGCTTCCGCATCAGCTCGCGACCGTCCACGGTCAGCACCCGCACTTCCATCTCCGGGCTGGTCTGGCCCGGCAACTCGATGGTCACGCCTTGGTTGGTGGGGTTAGGGAACACCCGCAGGGCCAGGGCCTCCAGCGCCTCATCGCGGCTGATGAGGATGCCATCGACCTCGTAAACCGTCAGGGTCGAGCTGACTTCATTGGCCACCAGCACATAGTATTTGCCGTCGGGGCTCTCATTTACGTCCACCAGCACGATGCTCTCCGGGGCTAGGTCGCCGCCGTCGTTAGGGGTGCTACGGCTGTTGACGTACTGCACGAATTCCGGCGCAGCCGGGTTAGTCACCTTGTAGACCATCACTCCCCCAATGCGCTCCAGTCCAATGAAGGCGTACTGCTCGTTCTCGATTTCGCCCACTACCACGGCTTCCGGCTCAGGGCCCTTATTGTCCGAGCGGTTTTTGAAGGCGAGTTCGTCATTGGTAGAATTGAAGAAAGGTCCGAAGACCGGATCCTGGCTGGTGATCAGCTCCAGCTCATCTCCCGAATCGTAGACTAGGGCACCGGTCGCCGCCTCCCAGATCGAGAAGGACCGCGCGCCAAACACATGTACCTCGTCGTAGTCGCCGTCGCCGTCGGTATCGCCGCTGGCAAAGGTCGTCGTGATCCGGCCGATGCTTGCCTTCAGCAGGTCGCCGTCAGGGAAAGCGGCAGAATCAAGCACGTAGCTGCTACTGCCCAAGCGAACTTCTTCTTCGTAGGTGTCGTACTCGCGCGCATCGCCCTCGTTGGCGGTGATCAGGTACTCCATGCCGTTGGTGGTGAAGCTTTCGATGGCATCGGGCATGTACATCCCCAGGATGGGATAGTTGGCAATGCGCACCGAATCGCTGCGGTCCTCGGCATCCAGGCCCATGCCCGGTAGGCTGTGGTCTTTGTAGCCGAGGGGCAGAATGCTGCTCACCGTCCCAGCGTTCACGTCCACGATGGCCAGGGCGTTGTTTTCTTGCAAGGTCACATAGGCCGTCGCTCCATCGGCGGAGAGGGCGATGTATTCCGGCTCCAGGTCTTGCGCTACCGTGGCATTGGGACCGAAGATGCGGACCCCGTCGGCTTTGAGCTGCACTTCCTGGCTGTTAAAGGCTGTGAAGTCAGCCGTCGTTACGTCAGCCGCAGTCACATTGGCCACGCCCCCGGAAATATCGATGATCGAAACCGAACCCTCAGGGTCGACCGAATAGTCGTCGTTGGGCTCGCCTTCATTGGCCACCAATACCTTCGAACCATCGGGGGTAAAGGTCACCATGTCGGGCAGGGCCCCGGCGGTCACCTGGCTGAGGAAAGTACCGGCATTGTCAAAGAAAACCACCGAGCCTGGCTGCTGCTTGTTGTCATTCTCAATCGCGGCAGCCACGATGCCGTTGAAGATCGCTACGCTGTTGATGCCGCCGTAGGTCGAGACGTCGATGTCGGCAAAAGCCACGGGGTTGGTAGGGTCGGAGAAGTCGACGATGTTGATCTCGTTGGCTTCAGAATTGGCCAGGAAAATCCGGTGGGTGGACGAGTCGTAGGCCGCGATCTCGGCCGCGTCGTCCCCGGCCACGCCATTGACGTAGCTGGTCACGTAGAGCAGCTCAATGGCCCCAGAGGCCACCGGCGCCAGTCGATCATCGTCGTTGATGAAGGCTACATGGGCAGCATCTTCTCCCAGCGTGGCGTTGGCCGGATTGGCCAGGCGCAGGGTGAAGTACTCGTCGTTCTCCGGGTCGGTGTCGTCGATCAGGTCAAAAGAAACCGTCACGCTGCTCATGCCAGGCATGAAGGTCACCGTGGTGGTGGCCGCTGCGGTGAAGTCAGTGCTTTCTTCTGCCGTGGCAAAAGTACCCAGCTCAATGTTGACCGTGATGGTCGAGTCGGCGTTGCCATTGGTCAGCACCACTTCTACGCTCAGCGAATCGAGGTCTTCGCCCACCGTCTGCTCGGTCTCGGCAAAAGCGACCGTGCCCGTGATGGCTTCGCTGATCTCGTAGACGCTCACCGTGCTGCTGACCTCGTTGGCGACCAACAAGAGCGGCTTGCCATTAGGACTTTGGGCCGAAGATATGAACTGCACGCCCTCGGGCGCCAGGTCGCCTACGGTTTCATCGGTTGTGCTACGGTTGTTGACGTATTGCACGAAAACCGGCGCGGCCGGGTCGGTCACGTCATAGACCATCACCCCGCCGATACGCTCCAATAAAACGAAGGCATAGGTACGCCCCCCGATCATGCCGGTGGTCACGCCTTCTGGCTCCGGGCCTTTGTCGTCGGAGCGGTCCTTGAAGTCGAGTTCGTCGTCGGTGGTGTTGAAAATAGCGCCGAACACCGGATCCTGGCTGGTGATCAATTCGAAGGCATCCCCCGAATCATAGACCTGGGCTCCGGTGCTGCCGTTCCAGATAGAGAAGGAACGCGCCCCGAAGGTGTAGAGGGCGTCAAAATCGCCGTCGTTGTCGGTATCGCCTTCGGTGTTGATGATCTTGATGCGGCCAATGGCCTGCTGCAAGAGGTCGGCGTGGGGAAAAGCGGTAGTGTCGAGGTCAAGGTCTCGCAGGCGGGTTTCGTCGAGGTATTCAAACGGCCCGTCTTCATACTCTCGGGCATCGCCTTCATTGGCGGTGATCAGGTAAGTGACGCCGCCCACTTCGTAGCTGGCGATGGCGTCAGGCATGTAGGTGCCGAAAAGAGGGTAGTTAGCGAGGTTGACCGAGTCGAAGTCGTTGGTTGCATCGAGGCCAGCTCCAGCTAGGCTGTAGTCTTTGAAACCAAGCCCAAGGACCGACACCACGGTGTTGGTCGTGAGGTCGATCACGGCCACGGCATTGTTTTCCTGGCAGGTCACCCAAGCGGTATCGCTGCTTGCCGAGATGGTGATGTACTCCGGCTCCAGGTCTTGGGCCACGGAGGCATTGGGGCCGGTGATGCGCACACCGGTAGCCGCGAGGGCGGCTTCCTGCCCGTTGAAGGCAGAAAAATCAGCGATGGTTACGTTGGCTTGCGTCAGGTTTCCGACGCCCTGCGTCATATCGATGATGACAATGGAGCCTTCAGGATCGACGCTGTAGTCGTCGCTGGGCTCGCCTTCATTGGCCACCAGGGCCTTGGTGCCATCGGGGGTGAAGGTCACCATGTCGGGTAGGGCCCCAGCCATCAGTTGGTTGAGGACGTTTCCATCGGTATCGAAAAAGACAACCATGCCCGGTTGGGTTTTGGTGGCATTTTCGATGGCGGCTGCGACCAGGGTGTCGTAGACGGCCACGCTGTTGATGGCTCCGAAGGAAGAAATGTCGATGCTGCTCACGGCTACCGGGTTGGCCGGGTCGCTCAGGTCGACGATGTCCATGGAGTTGTTTTCTGAGTTGGAGATGAACATCCGTCGGCTCAGTGGATCAAACGCCACGATCTCAGCGGCATTGTTACCCGCTCCAGGGCTGTTCTCGTAGCTGGTCAGCAGGCTGAGGCTGATAGCCTCGGTGGCCATCGGGGCCATGCGGTCGTTGTCTTTGGTATAGACCACGCTGCCGCTCGTGCTGCCGATTTCGACATTTTCTGGGTCGATTAGGCGGAAAGAAAAATACTCGTCCTGCTCCACATCGCTGTCGTCCATGATGGCCACCTCGAGGGTATCGGTTTGCGTCAGGGCACCCGGCGCGAAGGCTACTTTCACGGTGTCCATGGCCATGAAGTCGCTGCCATTGGTAGCCGTGGCAAAGGAAGTGAGCACGACTTTCACTTTGGCGGTATCGGCAATGCTGCCAGAAAATTGGACGACGAGCGCAGCGGCCAGGGCTCCTTCGCTCACGGTAAGGACCGGATCGGCCATGCTGATGGTTCCCCCCGAAACGACGGTCACCGTACCCGGGCTGGCAAAGACATCGGCTCCCTCCAGGGTCTGGCCCACCAGGTTGGTAGCGGCCACCCAGTTATTGCCGTCATTGTTGTCCAGGGCAGGATTGAGCAGCTCCATCGAAGGGCCATCCCCATCGGCTTCGATAGGCCAGGGGCTGGCATCGTCGTAGTCGACGAGGTCGATGGTGTCGCCGACGGTGTTGACCAGGATGAGGTCTTCCCCGCCATTAGAGAGGGCCCCGCCAAATTGCCCATCGAAGCTCACGCCAAAAAAGCTGTTGGCTGCGGCGGTATCGGCAGCGATCAGGGCGGTGCCACCCGGTGCTACCGAAAGCTCATCAAACGTATAGGTGATCCCCTGGATGAAGGTCATGCCCCCCAGTTCTGCCGTCACCGAGCCGTGGTTGTAGATTTCCAGGAATTCCAAGGAATCGTTGCCGGGGTTGTTGTAGAGAATCTCAGAAATCACCAGGTCAGGCTGAGATACGTTGGCAAAAAAGATGAAGGTCTCGGCGGTGGTGATGGGGTTGCCTGCCGTATCTGCTACCCCCAGCACAGAAAGGACATGGGCAATGCCGTTAGGCAAAGCCGCGATGCTCAGCTCCACGCTGTCGGCACCCAGCAGAGTGGCGCTGTTGATGGCAAGGGTAGGGGAAAAGGTGTAGTTGGCCACGTCTTCAGCCGTGGTTTGGTCTAGGGCCTCGTTGAAGGCGAGTTGGATGGTGGTAGGATTGACCAGGGTGGCACCTTGCAACAAGGGGGGAATCAGGTCAGCTGATCCGGTGGCAAAAGGCGTCAGGTCGAAAGGCACGTCTGGAGCGGTGCCGTTGTTGTGTTGATCGCCGCTGCCATCCTCAGTGATCCAGTTGTTGGTGAGGTCATAGATCAGGGGGGCATAAGCGGCAAAGGTCGCTTGGCCGAGCCGGGGGCCGGTGTAAGCAAAGACATCCTCACCCGTGCCGAATTCGATGGCCGTACTGCCGAGGCTGAGAGCGGCCGGCAGCTCCGTAGCGCCGAAAGTGCCGTTGGTAAAGGCCGTCAGAAAGGTAGTGGGGTTGCGCTCGGTGCCCAGGTAAGCATAGAGCTGTTCGCCAGAAGCGCTGTAGCCAGAGCCGCCGTTGCTGCCTGCTACCACGGTCCCGAGTGAGGCCGCAGGGGTAGCAGAAACGCCGTCGATATCAATGACCGTCCCGGCCGGGACCAGGGCCGTGTGGCTCCAGACGACATCGCCCTCGCCGGTACCGAAGGTGGAGGTGGTGTTGTCCCATTCTTCGTCGGTAAACCAGATGGGCGTGTTGGCCGGGAGGTCTACCAAGGTCACGAAGGCAAAGCCATCGTCACCATCGGCATTGAAGCCAACGAAGGCCAGGTCTCCAGGGGCCTGTGCTGATAGGGTGCGCAGCCCCAGCAGCCAGCCCAGCAAAAGCAGGCCGCTGGCGATTCGCGTAAAGCGGTGATTCATGAGAGGTTCGATTTGGTAAAAGGGTATGTGTGGATGAGGCACTAAGGATCATTTTTGCTGTTAACCCTAAATTAGCCCAAGGTTAAGGATTTGCAGTTTATTGATACAGCATGGCATTGGGTCTAGGGGGGTTACCCGGCAGGGTAAAACTTGCTCGCACGGATGACACCTCCGCGCGAGAGATGAGCAGCGAGGGGGCGAGGTGCGATTGAGCGACAAGCGACCTGAGACCGAAGGTCGAACCTCCGTGCCCTCCTACGCCCTGCTTGGGCATTTCCCTCTGTGAACTCTGTGAAACTCCTCCGTGCCCTCGGTGGTGAAAAAACCACCTATTCCCCCAGCAGCAGCGCCATCATCAGCTGCGCCGCGACTGCTGCTTTGTGGGCGATGAAGCCTCGGTCATTTTCGTCGCCTACCTCATAGGTCACGAAGTCGGCTTTGAATTGGGTGTAGAAGAAGTACTTGGCGGAGGGCGAATCCATGCCATAGGCTTCGATGACGGGCTCATGTTCGGGCAATTCTGCCTGGATCGCCGCCAGCCACCTGCGAGCGAAGCCATCGAGCTGGGGCTCCAGGTCCTCGGTGAGAATATAAAACATGTCCTCCTGGGTGCCGTGAAAGTCGAGGCCCAGCACGATTTCTCTGCCGTGTTGAGTGGTGAAGGTGGTGAGGTAATCGCGCACCGCGGCGGGCTCGGGCTGCCGGAAAAACTCCCAGTCGCGGTTCAGGTCGATGCCACCGGCGCTGTGCCGCCAATGCCCGAGGTCTGCGCCGTCAGGATTGAGCTGTGGCAGGGCGATGAGGTGAAAGCGCTGCCGGAAGCGCCGGGCCAGGTCGGTATCGGCCAGCAAAGCGTGGACGAAGGCCTGCGAAGCCAGGTAGCCGGGCACTTCGGCCGGGTGTTGCCGCCCGAGCAGTACCACGGTGGGCGCTCCCGGCGCGGCCCCAAAGTGGAGGGCGTGGATGGGTCGGCCCAGGGTGCTGTAGCCCGCGCGGGCCTTGCGCACCCCCGGCAGGCTAGCTAAAGAATCTTCCCATGCATAGGCGGTGGCGGCGGAGATCAGCTCCTGCCCCGCCACGTAGAGTGGTTCGGGGGTGAGGGCGAGGCGCATGGTGGCCGTGCCCGTGGTGGTATCCCGGCTGAAGCGGCTGCTGTCCAGGGGCGTCCAGCTCTGCCCGTCGCGGGAGAGCTTGGGGTAGTAGCGATGCGAGCCCGGCTCGGCATAGGCGAGGGTGAGGCGGATCTCCTGTGGCGTTTCAGCCCAAAGCTGAAAGGCGTACCAGGGGCTGTTGTTAATGGGGGTATTTTCTGGCTCGATCAGGGCGCGGTAATGGCCCTCGCCGATGCGCTCAAAGCCATTGAGGCGAGCGCCGGCGAAGTGGTTGCTGGCGCTGAGGCCGTCGAGGCGGAAGGTCCGCTTGACTTGGTAGTCCAGGGGCCGGGAGTGGGTGTCGGTGGAATTTTTGGGGTCGTAGCTCGTGCCTTTGGTGCGGCCGGGACGGAAGAGGCTGCAAGCGGAAAGCAGCAGGCAGAGGCTGAGGAGGAGGACAAACAGGCGCATAGAAGTGGATTTCCGGCCTGAGTTACGAAATTTTGCGGGGAAATGGTAAGGGAGAAACGGCAGGGATGCACGTCAGATTTCATTTTTTCGGGGCTTCGACAAGCTCAGCCACCGATTTTCAATAGCAACTCACGCATCTACCCCCGTATGAGGGTTCAATTGATAACGAGCCAGCCGCTCAGTAGAGGATTGGATGGGCCATGCGGGAAGGTCAACCGTTTCGGCCTCCCAGTCATCTTGGAGGATTTCGACTGCCAGCCTCAAGCGTTGTTCTGGGCTGAGTTGGGCAAGCAAAGCTCTGGCTTTTTGTTCGGTAGGATTCATATTA
>CAZIVQ010000025.1:0-12306 GCA_964542415.1 uncultured Bacteroidia bacterium
CCTGCAAGTGCCCCTGGTTATGTCCATCTGGGACGACGAGTACGGGATTTCGGTACCCAATGAATACCAGCTGACCAAAAAGAGCCTCTCGGAAATGGTCAGCGGCTTTGGCCGGACCGAGGCCGAGCGTGGCTTCGAAATTTTCACCGTCAAAGCCTGGGACTATGCGGCCCTGCTCGACACTTACGAGCAGGCCGCCAAGCTTGCCCGGGAAGCCCACATTCCCAGCATCATCCATGTGACCGAGGTGACCCAGCCGCAAGGGCATTCTACCTCCGGCAGCCATGAGCGCTACAAATCCGAGGAACGCCTCCAATGGGAGCGCGCCTACGACTGCCTGGCCAAATTCCGGCAGATGCTGCTCGACGAGGAAGTAGCTACCGAAGCGGATCTGGCCCAATGGGAAAAAGAAGACCGCAAGGAGGTGCGCCGCATCAAGAACCAGGCTTGGCAGACCTTCCAGCAGCCGATCAAGCAAGAGGTAAACGAACTGGTGGCCATGGCCACCGAGCTGGCTAACCTCGTGCCGCAAGGCGAGCAACTGAAGGACATCCTTACCGGCTTGCGCCGCAGCCTGGAGCCTGCCCGCCGCGAGGTCATGGCTACCGGCCACAAATTGTTACTGGCCCTGCGGGAAGAGCAACACCCGGCCATCGACAAGTTGCGGCAATGGCTGCAAGAGAAGCAGGCCGCGGGCGTGAAAGCCTATGACAGCCATCTCTACAGCGAATCGGAGGCTTCTCCCCTGCGCCTTACCGGCATCCCTCCTCGCTACCCGGCCGAGCCGGAACTGAAGAGCGGCTTCGAGATCCTCAACCAAGCCTTCGACCTGATATTTGCCCGCGATCCTCGGGTGGTGGCCTTTGGAGAAGATGTGGGCTACCTCGGGGATGTGAACCAAGGGCTGGCGGGGATGCAGAAAAAATATGGGAACCTGCGCATCTCCGATACAGGCATCCGCGAGGCCACCATCGTGGGGCAGGCCATCGGCCTGGCCATGCGAGGCCTGCGGCCGATCGCCGAGATCCAATACCTCGACTACCTTCTCTACGGCTTACAGACCCTCTCCGATGACCTGGCTACCCTGCACTACCGCACCAAAGGCGGCCAGAAAGCCCCGGTCATCATTCGCACCCGGGGGCACCGCCTGGAAGGCATCTGGCATGCCGGCTCTCCCCTGGGTACCATCATCCATGCCCTGCGCGGCATGCACGTCCTGGTGCCCCGCAACATGACCCAAGCGGCGGGTTTTTACAACACCCTCCTCCGGGGCGATGACCCGGCCCTGGTCATAGAGGTGCTCAACGGCTACCGCCTCAAGGAGCCTTTGCCAGAAAACCTAGGGGAATTTTCCCTGCCCCTGGGGCAGGTAGAGGTCATCCGGCCGGGCCATGACCTGACCCTGGTTACCTATGGGGCCTGCTGCCGCATTGCGCTGGAGGCAGCCACCCAACTGGCGAGCTGTGGCATTGAGGTCGAAGTCATCGACGTGCAGTCACTGCAGCCCTTCGACCGGAAGCACGACATCCTCGCTTCCCTGCAAAAGACCAACCGCATCCTCTTTTTCGACGAAGATGTGCCCGGTGGCGCGACCTCCTACATGATGCAGCAAGTGCTGGAAACCCAAGACGGCTACTTTTACCTAGACTCGCAGCCGCGCACCCACACGGCCAAGGCGCATCGCCCCGCTTATGGCGACGATGGCGACTACTGGTCCAAACCTCAGGTGGAATCGATCTTCCGGGCCGTCTACGAAATGATGAATGAGGTCGACCCACAGCAGTTTCCCATTTTTTATTGATCGGCGCCCTTCTCCTACACGAAAAACCCCCCGCTTGCTGAGGCAAGCGGGGGGTTAGTTTTTTAACTTAGGCCAAGCCTATTCGGCGGACGCGGCTTCAGCTTCTTCTTCGGGAGACTCGTCGCCAAGCTCGACCGCCACGCTGGGCAACTCGGAAAACGCGGTGGCAGTGATGCTCACCCGCTTAGGGTTGAATTTTTCTTCCAGAAAATTGAAAACCTTCCCATCAAGCAGCCGCCGAAAATGCCGCTCGACCACCTCCTCGTCCTGCGTCATGATCTGGAAGTATTCTTCCTCCTGACTGGGATCAAGGACTTGTCCCATTTGAGCAAATTGCTGGCGCAGCCCCTGGATCATTTTTTCCCGCAACTCGGCATCGCTGACATATACCTGCGCTTCGTTTTCTTCGGTGATTTTGTTTACCAACAACGACCAGGTGAGTGAGCGGGCGAAGGAGGGGTATTCTTCTCTGGCTTTTTCTTCATCAAAATCTTCATTGGTGCGGACTATCCAGTCGGTCAAAAATTCCTTGGGATATTCGTAAGGGTTGGCTTCGAGGAGGCGCCGCTGCATCATAGAGCGCCAACGCCAGCGGGCGTTGTCAGCAAATTCAGCCTCAATGTTCGATTTGAGGGTAGCGCGGAGGCTGGCTTCGTCGGTGATTTCATCTTCCCATCCGTAGGCATCCTTGATTCTTTTGAAGAATTCCTCATTCATCTCAGCCGGTCGGGTGCGGTTGATCCGCTTCACGGTGAGATGAAGGGTTTTGCCTTCCAGCTGTTCGAGTTCTTCTGCTTCGAGGAAAAAGAGTTTTTTGAGGGCTTCGGGGTCCTCGGACACTGCCTTGAGGTCATACGGGACACTCTCATCGATCTTTTTACCGATCAGCGGCGCGAAAGCAGCTTCATTCTCTACCCGGTCAGGGCTGAGGGGAATCATCTTTTCGAATCCCTCGGCTACCGCTTCTCCTTCGGCATTGACTTCAAAGAGTTTTCCAAAAACGGTATCGCCTACCTCGACTTCATCGGGCTGGGTAACTTCGGCGAAGCGCTCTCTTTGTTCCTCAATGTTTTTTTCCACGAAAGGCTCATCGGCCTCCACCTGATACATGCTTACGGGCTCGGAAAGGGTGTAATTGATGGAAATATCGGGGGCATAGGCGATTTGGAAGACGACCGCTATCGGGCTTTCGGCATTGACATCGAAATCTTCTTCGCCCAAACCCTCTTTCACCACGGGATCCCCGAGTACGCGGAGTTTTTCCTCCTTGATGAACTGCCCGAAATGCTCGCTAAATAACTCGTTTAGCTGCTCGGCTAGCACCGATTTGCCCAGCATTTTCTTGACCATGCCCAAGGGCACTTTGCCAGGCCGGAAGCCGGGCAGGCTTACTTTCCGGGCCTGCTTCTTCAGCTCTTCCAGGTAGGGCGCTTTGTAATCCTCGGGGGCAAGCTCGAGCTTGACCTCCATGACGAGGGTATCGGTTTGTTCTTTGGTAATATTCAACGCGGAGGCGATTTGTGATCCAATAAAAGGGGCTAAGAAAACACATGCTGCCCGAAACAAGCAGCATAAGGACTATGAGGCGGTTGCTGCTGCTTCCCTAAGGAAGCAGCAGCGAAGGCCGCTAAGCCAAGGTGCGGATGAAGGGACTCGAACCCCCACGCCTTGCGGCACTAGATCCTAAATCTAGCGTGTCTACCAATTCCACCACATCCGCCTAAGCAAAAGAACGCGGCCGCAGCGGGAACTTCGCCTGGGCCAGCTGGTGAAGGGTTGCCGTTTCATGAAGAATTGACGCACCAAAAATAACCAGCATTTTGCAGCCGACAAATGTAGGGGTTTTTTTGCTAATAGGGAAATTTGACAAGGCCTAATCCAGGGCTTTCCTATAAAACCTTCCCCGGCGCTAACCTATGGTTTGTGCCGATTAAAGCCGAAATTTGTATTCCCTGCTGGCTCAATGGGCGAACTCGAACATTTCCTCGTTTAGCACGCGCCAATTCGGAAATTGGCGCGGGAGCAGTGGGCAAATCCTGGTCCTGAGGAAACCCTTCGTTTCTCATGGCCAAGCGCGTTAGCAGGCAGCATCGCCTCGCGGCAAGCGGGCTCCTTCAGGAAAGTGAATTTATTTTCCTGGTTTGCAACCAGCTTTTTATCCCGATACGTTATATATATTGAGGGCAATAGCTGGAAAAGGTTGCTGCCCGCAAGAAACCTGCCGGATACAGGTTCCCAAGCTGCTAAGACTTGAGCCCAGGGACTTTTATTATTTGGGGGCTAGCTATTAGTTTTGTGGGAGAAAAAGCGGCCTCAGTGGCCTGGAGAGAGCTTTTTTAATTTTCGCCATATCTTGATTTACGCAGGTATGCCGGAAATCAGGTTTGCTATTTGACCGGAGCCGGATTACGCGCTTAGCCCGCACACCGTCCGGAAGTCCGGCCCAGCAAATCCTATTTCGCTCCGCGAAACTAATGGGTAGCAGGCCCTTAAGTAACGCTCAAAAAATAAATTCCGCTTTCGACTTGATCTCTTGCCCGCATACTTCGTCAGAAAAAGCCTCATTTGGCCCGCCAAACTCGGTTTTTCTTCCTCGTCTGCGAACAAGATCTCTGCGCAAAATCGGGAGGTTATTTTTCTCGCGTTACTAAGGAATCCGCAGGGAAGGACCGTAAGCTACCAAAAATCATGAACGTACAGGAAATAACCTTGACAGACCAAGAATACGACCAGCTTATCGAACAGCGCTACGCCGAAATCGAAGCGGCGATGCCTGAGCTTTCTCCTACTGAACAAAAGACCTTGCGGCATGCCTTTGAGTATGCTTATGATGCCCACAAAGGCGTCCGCCGCAAATCGGGGGAGCCTTACATCCTGCATCCGTTGGCAGTGGCGCACATTGTGGTGAGCGAAATGGGCCTGATCGATCCCACGGCGGTGATCTGCGCATTTTTGCATGATGTGGTGGAAGATACCGCCATCGAACTCAGCGACATTCAGCGGGAATTTGGCAACGAAGCCCGCCACATTATAGATGGGCTGACCAAAATGTCCGGGTCGGTGATCATTGATGAGATGGACGCCATTCAGGCAGAAAATTTTCGCAAAATCCTCCTCACCATCTCCAGCGATGTGCGGGTGATCATCATCAAGATCGGAGACCGGCTGCACAACATGCGTACCCTCGGGGCCAAGCGGCGGGAAAGCATGCTCAAGGTAGCGTCAGAAACCCTCTATATCTACGCCCCGGTAGCCCACCGCCTGGGCCTTTATGAAATCAAAACCGAACTGGAAGACCTGGCCTTCAAATACAGCCAGCCGGCGACCTACCAGGAGCTGGAAACCAAGCTCGACGCCAGCAAGGATGAAGCTCGGGCCTACATTGAGCACTTTGTGCAGGAGCTGGAGGGCCATCTCCACCACGCCACCCCCAACCTTACGTTCGAGATCAAAAGCCGCTACAAGTCGGTATATTCTATCTACAACAAGATGCAGCGTAAAAACCTGCCCTTTGAGCGGGTATTCGACAAGTATGCGGTCCGCATCATCATTGATCCGGGCGAAGACGCCAGCCTGGAAAAAGAAAAGGCTGATTGCTGGATGGTGTATGCCCTGATTTCGGAACTTTACCGCGCTAACCCCACCCGCCTGCGCGATTGGGTGACGGTAGCCAAGGACAACCGCTACGAATCGCTGCACACTACTTTGCAAGGCCCCGGAAACCAATGGGTGGAGGTGCAGATCCGCACCCAGCGCATGGACAAGATCGCCGAGCAGGGAATCGCGGCGCATTGGAAATACAAGGAAGATGGCCAAAGCGAAGACCCGGGGCTTACCGACTGGATCTCTCAGATCCGGGAACTGCTGGAAAACCCCAGCCTCAACGCCCTGGAAGCGGTCCGGGCGTTCAAAGAAAACCTCCTCCAGCCCAACGATGTCTTTGTCTTTAGCCCCAAAGGTGAGATGATTCGCCTGCCGCAAAATGCCAGCGTGTTGGATTTTGCCTATAAAATCCACACCAGCATCGGGCATAGCGCCATCGGGGCCAAGGTAAACAACAACGTAGTCAACCTCGACCACCGGCTTTCTCCCGGCGATCAGGTGGAAATTCTTACCTCCCGCAAGGGCAAGCCGGTCAAAGATTGGCTGCGGTACGTGATCACGCCTCGCGCCCGCGACCAGGTCAAGCTGGCCCTGCGCAAAGAACGTAAAGAGATCGTCGAGCAGGGGCGGCTAATGTTCCAGTGGAAAGCCCGGCAGTATGAGGTGGACGAGTACCACCCCTACATGAATGAGCTATTGGCTTATTTTATGATGCCCAGTGTTGATGACTTTTTCTATGCTTTGGGCACCCACCGCATCAATACCGCCAAGATTCCTGAATTTATCCAACTCAAGAAAGAAGGGCGGGAAATCGACTCGAAGTACATTCGGGACTGGGAAGAACGACAGCGCATCCGGGCGCAGCGCTTCCAGGAGTTTGGGGTGGAGCCCGACCGGCTCATTCTCGGGGCCGAAGAAGTGATCGAGCGGCATGTGTTGGCCTCTTGTTGCAACCCCTTACCTGGGGACGACATCATCGGCTTTCACGAAGGCAACCGCATCGTCATTCACCAGGTGGCCTGTCAGGAGGCCATCTCCATGATGTCCAACCACGGCTCGCACATCGTCAAGGCCAAATGGGCTGATGACGGCAAATCAGACGTGAAATTTCTCGCCGCCCTCAAGGTGGTAGGCATCGACAAGCAGGGAATGCTGAATGACCTGCTGCGGATTATTTCTCTTAGGTTGAAACTCAACCTGCGTAAGGTCTCCATCGAGTCACATGAGGGCCTGTTTGAGGGGCTGTTTCAGGTCTATGTTCACAGCATCGACGACATTACCCAGGTAATGAGCCACATGCGCGAGCTGCCCAATGTCTATGCCGTTTCCCGCTACGACGGCGGCAACGGACAGCAAGAGGAGGAAAGGTGAACCTTGGCGCAGCCCTGTGCGTGATTTTTCTGTAACCAGAAGTTGCCAGGGGCGTTAGGCTCCTTTAACTTGCCCGCATGAACATTGTCCGCCTTTTTTTATCCTTCTTTCTGCTCGCTGGCCTTGGCTGCTCCAGCAGTTCGTCTCAGCAGGCTGCCCCAACCAGCCAGGAAACCGTGGCCGCAGAAAATTTGCCCGCAGACTTTGACCCGCACCTGCGGTCGGTGATCGAGTGGGCCGCCGGCCGGGGAGACAGCGTCATTTACCAGCAACGCATGCAAGGGGAGGTGGTGGTCGAAGAACCCCAATGGACCTACATCGAAGCGCTCGACAGCGCCCGGCAATACCTCTACCGGGAATTGTTCAACATCTATCAGGATGAAAAGGGCCGGGTCACCTACTACCTGTCTGAGTCTCGCTTTGACCTGGGCGAGCAGGCGGAGAAACAGCTTTGGCTGGAGTACCAGATCGTGGTCAAGCCTGACACGGCCTTCATGTCCCAAGCCACCGAATCATTGATCAAGGTGTCTGCCTCCCGGAGCTATACCGTGGAGACAGACACCTTCAAAGTCTGGAAAATGCTGGGCTATGCCCATGTCATGGACGAGGAGCCTTCTTTTCATAAGTACTGGTCGCCTCGCTTAGGTACCGTGCTGGTCTGGTACGGAGAGGACACCTATTTCCGGCCGATTTACCATCCGGGTGTAGGCAATGAGGACCTCCTGAGTTTGCTGGTGCAGCAGATTCTTCAGGAGGAAGGGTACGAATGAGGATAGGCTGTTTTCCCTTGCCCTGGGGGGCTACTATTCGACCACTTCGCGAGGAAGCAGGCACTGGTAGCGCTGGTTGTTCAGGAGGTAGTTGTGGACAAAAGGGACCGCGTTGGCGTTGACTTCGACTTTTTGATCTTTGGCAAATTCCAGGACGTACTCGACCAGGCGATTGCCCGCGCCGAGGCGAGCGACTTGCGGCGGCTGCTGGAAGCTAAGGATGGTCCAGCTGCGGCCTGCGACCTCATAGGTAAGCGAGAGTTCAGCATCTCCCAGGGGAATAAAAAACTTGGCTGCTGCCGCATCGTGCTTGATGTTGAGGTTTAGGGCTTTTTGGAAGTGAGCTTTCATCGGTGTATGGATTAATGAGGGAAGAAACCATCGAAAACGCGATAGGGCCCTCCGGCAAGCAAGGCCGGGGTACCCACGCTGCGTTTTGTAGCTAAGTATTAAGTGCTAGGTATTTACTATTTCGAAATTTCCCTAAATCAAAATGGCTTCAACATTACATGATATTTTCCATACCGAATTATCCTGCAAACCGTTTTACCTTTCTCCTTGCCCCCTCAGCCAGGTGAAATAATCCCCCGCTGCGGGCGTTTTCTCCCCAGATACCCGCAATCTTCTGGGTATGCAGGGACAATTCGTGACGCAGTTGCCGGTTTTGGTAACGAAAATTGGGGGGAACCCACGAAAGTACCGGCCTGGACCCGGCTTTCCTTTCACCCCATCCCACACGAACCATTGCCTTTTCTTATGTCGACTCGTTGCACCTTTCTGCTCCTGCTAGGGTTATTGGGTTTTTTTCGGTCTGTCGGCCAAGACAGCCTGGCCTTCGATCCGGTAGCGGCCGACCAGCTCAGCGCGGGCAAACATGCCCTCCAAACGGGCGAGCTAAGCCGGGCGCTGGACCTGTTTCAAGCCGCTGCCGTCCGTCCCCTCAATCAAGCTTCCACGGCCGCCCGCTACCTGATGGGATTGGCTTACTTCGAGATGGAAGAGGACCAGGCCGCCGCTTTTAGCTTTGCCCGTTTTCTGCGAGAATACCCCGCTTCCAAGTATGTCCCAGAAGCCCACTACCACCTGGGCTTGATCGAGTTGCGGGACATCCATCCCCAACAGCAGGCGGCGGGCATCCAGCGGCTTTCGGCCCTGGCCGATACAGTTTCCTCGCCAGCGTTGCGCCGCGATGCGCAGCAGCAGCTCCGCCGCTTTTTCTTCTATGACTGCCCCGACCCGGTGCTGGAACGCTGGCTGGCTCGCCTGCCTCTCTCGCAGCAAGCCCCGGTGCTGGAGGCCCTTTGCTATCGCTTGCAGCGACAAGGAGAACATGAGCGCGCCCAGCGCCTCTACCGCAACCACCGTTGGGAAGGCGGCGGTGAAAATGAATTTCTCGAGCGCTTGATCAACCCCCAGCGGCAGGTCAAATACTACGAGCCGGGGGTCATCCGCCTGGCCCTTTGCCTGCCTTTTTTTCTCGATTCGCCCGCCCAGCCGGTCTTATTTGACAGCCTGCCCCAGCTGAGCATCCCCTACCGCAGCCAACCAGCGCTACGCTTCTACGAAGGCTTTCGCCTGGCGGTGGGGGACTTCGAGCGATGGGGGCAGAAGCGCCTCTACCTGCGCGTATTCGATAGCCGGGGCGACAGCCTGGCTAAGACGGGCCTCCTCGACGAACTCGACGCCCTCTCGCCCGACTTGGTGGTAGGCGATTTTTATACCACCCCTTCGGAGCAACTGGCCAAGTGGGCCGAGTCCCGGGCTACCCCTCAGGTGGTGCCCATCAGCAGCAGCAGCCAATTGGTGGCGGACCGCAACCAGGTCTTTCTGGCCCACCCGACCATTTTTACCCATGGGGAAATCAGCGCCCGCTACGCCTTCGACTCCCTGAGGCTGCGCCGGGTCGCAGTCTGGACCGACAGCTTGCCGGGCACCGAAGCCCTGGCGCAGGCCTTCATGACCACCTTCGACACCCTGGGCGGCGAAGTGATCCGCTTGCAAGTCGATTCGGCCTTCAGCCCTGAGCTGCAAGACGACATCCGCAGCACCCTGCACTCCCTGCGCTTTCAGCAGGTCGACGGCATGTACTTCCCCTTTTTGGGCCAGCAAGAGACCGCCGGGCTGATCCTCAGCCAGATGCGCACCATGAACCTCGACTATCCCGTTCTGGGCTCGCCGCACTGGTGGAGCCGCTACGACAACATCGACCGGGATTTAAAAGAGAGCTATCAGCTGGTGTTCAGCACCAGCTTCCTGACCGAGCGGGACGACCCGCGGTATAAGGCGTTTTACCAGCGGTACTTGCAGCACCATTATTTGCCTCCGGATGAATTTGCGGTGCAGGGCTATGACCTGGGGCGTTACCTGCTGCAGTTGCTGGACCAGTACCGCTACGGCACGGTGCCTTTGGCCACCTATCTGCGGCAAGCGCCCCGCTTTCAGGGCTTGCACCTCGATCTGGAATTCCAAGGGCAGCAGAGCAATCAGCTGGTCAACCTCGGGGCCTACCTGGAGGACGGTGTGCGCAAGGTCAATGCCCTGCCTGCGCCCTCGCTGGCAGAAGAAGTGCGACCGCAGGCGGTGGAGTGGGTGCCGCGGCAGCGGCGGTGGTAGGGCTGGTAAAAGTGAGGGAGTGGAGGGATGCTGTTCCTCCTGAAGGGGTACCATACCTTAATTTTAATGCTCATTTCCATGCGTACGTCGCCTCTCCCCCGAAAGCCGGAGGACAGGTCAGCCTCCCGGTTTACTGGGGGATCTTTGATAAGACCTACTTTTTTGTCACTGCCGGTAGGGACAGGTCACGACTTGTCCCCCCCGGCATTTTTAGAAATTATTCGTTATTTGCAGCAGATAAGAATTCCCCCGTTGCCTGTTCATTTGCCTCCTGCCAACTTAGACCTGCCTTATGAAGCTGCGATACGCCTGGCTTGTGCTCCTTCCCGCCCTTTGGCTACTGCCTGCTTGCGGTTTGTTCCGCTCCACCCAGGGAATTCCCTTCGATTCGAAGGCAGAAGCCCTGCTGATCGAGGGCAAACAGCACCTCAAAGCCGGGGCCTATGCCGAGGCCTTGGATGCCTTCGAAGAAATCCGGCAGCGGGACTTCAACCGTTCCTCTACTGCAGCCATTTACCTCTCGGGGTTGGCTGCCTTCAACCTGAACTTCGACGAAATCGCCCGGCAGCGGTTTCTGACCATCATCGAGGAATATTCCCTCTCGCGCTATGTGCCTGAGGCCCGTTACCACGAGGCCTTGTTGCAACTGCGAAAACCAGATCAGGCTTCTCGCTTCCGGGGCTTGCAAAAGCTGATCGCCCTGCGGGAAGAGGGGCCGGAAACCAGCCTGGCCCAAGACATCAGCGCCCAGCTGCGGGAGGCCTATTTCCAGCAACTGCTCCTGCCAGAACTGGAGCAATTTTTACGGCAAGCGCCAGCATCGGAAAAACTGCCGGTGATGGAGGCCCTGCTTTACCGACAAGTGGCCGAAGGGGAAACACCGGCAGCCCGGCAACGGTACCAAGCCCACCTTAATGCTGGCGGTAAGCCTTCAGCGTTTTTGGACCTGCTCTTTCCCTCGCCAGAGGAAACCATGCCAGAATTGTGGAAAGAGCCCGATATCATCCGGCTGGCCCTGATGATGCCCTTCTTTTTTGATGAAGCCCAGGTCCGCTTTGCCAGTGACCTCCCCGAAAAAAGCATCCGCGGCCTGGAATTTTATGAAGGCTTCCGGTTGGGGATCGAAGACTTCGAAGCCAATCAGGCCAAAAAGGTGTTTTTGAAAATTATCGACACCCAGCAAGACACCAGCCATACCCGGCAGCAGCTAGCGCGGCTGGATAGCCTGAGGCCGCAGGTGGTGGTGGGCGCGGTGTACAATTCGCAGTCCCAAGTCATCGCCGGCTGGGCCCAGCAGCGAAAAGTGGTGCAGGTGGTGCCGATCAGCGCCACCGCCGACCTGGTCGATTCTGCCTCTACTTTTACTTTTCTGGCCCACCCCAAAGCCGAGACCCACGGGGAACGGATGGCTACCTACGCCCGGGAGCAACTAGCCTTGGAACATGTCTACCTCTTCACGGATGGGGGAGAGGCGACGGATCAACTTGCGGATGGCTTTGCCGAGACTTTTCTTCGTCTGGGCGGCACGGTGGACACCCTGCTGGTCCCCAAGGACTATGACGAGGATGGAGTAAAGGAGATTTCGCAACTGGTCAGAGACATTCCCGGCCGCTCCCCCGGCATCGGGGTATACATTCCCCTGATCAACAATGAAGAATCGGCTAGCCTGATCATCAACCTGATGCGCCGGGAGGACAAAGAGGTTACCGTCATGGGATCTCCGCATTTTTATTCGCGCTACACGACCCTGCCCCGCGACATCAAAGAGGCTTACCAATTGCTTTTTACCACTTCGCATCTCGTGACCCCCGATGATCCGGTCTATGAAAAGCTGTACGACATCTATTTGCAACGCTACAAATTGCCCCCCTCCGAGAATGTTGTCCAAGGCTACGACCTGGCCCGCTACCTGCTGCGCCTGCTCAACAATTATGACCCCTCGCTAGGCCTCTCGCTCGATGGCTATCTCCGCTTTGCCCCGCGCTACGAAGGCATCCACATCGACTACCAGTTCTCTTCCCAGCAGTCCAACCAACGGGTAAATATCGGGCAGTACACAACCCAAGGCGTGGTGCGGATTGAGGAGTGAGGAAGGGAATAGGGGGAATAGGGGGAATAGGGGGAATAGGGGGAATAGGGGGAATAGGG
>CAZIVQ010000026.1:0-12287 GCA_964542415.1 uncultured Bacteroidia bacterium
CCGAGCAGGAAGCTGGTGAGGGTGGCCCCGATCAGCCCCCCCAGGCTCCAGCACCCGTGGCAGGTGATCATCAGGCGTTTCTGGTCACGCTTTTCGAGCAGGCTCAAGGCGGCATTCATGGCCACATTCATGGTCCCACCGGTAAAGCCCATCACCAGGAGCGAAGCCGCCAGCCAAAAAGGGGTGGGAGCCACCACCGGCGCAATGGCGGCTGCCAAGGCCGCCAGCATGGCGTACACAGTGAGCCGCCCTTCGCCCCACCGATGGCTCAGGGCATTGCTCAGCAGCATGGCGAGCAAGCCCCCCACCGGGCCAAAAAAGAGTATCAGCCCCAAAGTGCCATCGCTCAGGTCGAGGCGGTATTTGATCTCCGGTACCCGCGTCACCCAAAAGGTAAACAGCAGGCTGTTGAGCAAAAACATCAGCCCCAGGCTGCGGTACTGCGGATGGCTAAAAAGCTGGATCAGGTTCTTACGCATAGAAATGACTGATTCGAAGCCGGAAAACCGGCAAAAAAAAGGAATTCCTCCTTTCTGGCTACCAGCCAAAAAGGAGGAAAGAATCAGGTACGTAAGGCAACCCGCAGGAGTTATCCCTGCAACGTTATCTTATCGCAAATTTTGTAGCAGAAAGCGCTTCATCAACCCTCATTCGGCTCCGAGACGACTACTTTGGTCTTGGCCCACTGATCGCCGAGGCGCTGCAGCTGCGGGTGGCTGTATAGGAACCAGAGTTCCACCAGCACAAAGAGGGGGATGTAGAGCACGATGGAGCGAACCAACGAAGGCACCCACTGATTGGTCAGCGGCTCGCCTTCTTCGGTGATGGCCCGGATGTTCATGACCCGCTTACCGATACTTTGGCCGTCGAGGAAGGGCAAGGCGTCACGGGTGACGAAGTAGATGAACCCGATCAGGGTACCAAAATTACCGAGAATCACGCCCAGGATCCCAGCGAGGAGCCCGTCGATCAGCCCGGCAACGAACCGCTGCCCAAAGGTGGCAAGTTCATCAATTTTAATGTTGGCAGAAGCATCTGGATTGGTTTCCATGAGTCAGTAAGAAATTTTGGGTTAATGCGAGATAAAGAAATAAGCGTTTGAAAGACCTTTTTGTTCAACGTGGCACCGGAAGGATGGTTTTCAAATTGAAAAAGTCTCTCCGATCCCGGGAAGGAGCAGGGTTTTGCCGTTGGAGGTAAACTTTTGTTTGGCGGCTTCATGGTCGATCTTGATGTAGCCGAAGGTGTCGTAATGCATGCCGATGACCTTGTTGCAGCGGATGAAATCGGCGGCCCGCACGGCATCGTCGATGCCCATGGTGAAATTGTCTCCGATACAGAGGAAAGCGAAGTCGAGGTCATCGTACTCGCCGATGAGCTTCATGTCTTGGTGCAGGGCGGTATCGCCAGAATAGTAGAAGGTCTGCTCCTCGCCGTAGACGATAAAGCCGCCGGGGTTGCCGCCATAGGTGCCGTCGGGCAGGCTGCTGGAATGCACGGCGTTGACATATTTTACCCGCCCGAAGTCGAAGGTCCAGCTGCCGCCGTGGTTCATGGGGTGAGCTTTTTCTACGCCTTGGGCCTGAAACCAGCTCACTAGTTCAAAATTAGAGACAAGGGTCGCACCCGTGCGCTGCACGATGGGCAGCAGATCGGCGCAATGGTCCTGGTGCCCGTGAGAAAGCAGGACGTAGTCCGCCGGTATCTGATCGATGTCGAGGTGGGCAGCTTTTTCGTTGGGGGAAATGAAGGGGTCGAAAAGCAGCTGCTTGTCCCCGAGGGTCAATCCGAAGGTACTGTGGCCGTAGTAAGTGATGTCCATGGGGGGATGAGAGATGAGAGAAAAGAGATGAAAGATGAGAAAAGAGACGGAAAGCTTGGGCTGGCTGCTGGGGCGAGCAAGAAAATAGCCAGGGGTTGGGGTTTTTCAAAGAAACTGTGAGATTTTTAGCACGGACACAAAAAAAGCGGACCCGAAGGTCCGCTTGGTTTGTACGATTTATCTCCGTAGAGATCGGTATGCCTAGTAGCGGCCACCACGATCGCCACGTCCTCCGCGGAAGCCACCACCGCCACCGCGGTTGAAACCTCCACCACCGCGCTCTTCACGCGGGCGGGCTTTGTTCACTTTAATGGTCCGGCCACGGTGCTCAGTACCGTTGAGGCCTTCGATAGCGTCCAGGGCTTCGTCCTCATCATCCATCTCTACAAATCCGAATCCACGGGAACGACCGGTTTCACGGTCAAGAATTACTTTTGCAGAGGATACTTCCCCAAATTGGGTGAAGAGGGCTTCGAGCTCACTGTCGTTTACGCCATAATCCAACTGCGCGACAAAAATGTTCATTGAAAAAATACAATAGGTAAAAAAAGATACAAAAAACCCACCTTTGCTTAGCGCTACAGGCTATCCAAAGGTGAATTCGGCTAGATTCGTGAAGCGGTTGAGCAAAAGTGTACTGCAAGCTAGCACTTTTTTCTGAAAACCTAACGCTTTGCCCCAGAAATATTTTTACGAAAGACGAAAATTTTTACAAACCGGCTGATGATGGCCCGCCGGCAGCCATTTGGTCCGCCCTCATGGCAGCTCGACTTGCCGACTAAAGCCCTCAATGGTCACGGAGACCAGCTTGTCGCAGTGGCCTTCCCCAAAATCTACCCGCCGGGGCAGGCGATTGCCGGGGGTCAGCACCAATTGCCCGCTGGTGTAGGTATCACAAGCGGGCTCACTGCGCAGGGGCTCGAGGGTGTACATGAAAAAGTGAGTACCGGTGCTGGAAACGCCCGAGGCGGTGCCCTCCCCCCAGAAAACCGGCGGAGCCTCTGGAGAATAACGCTGGGTGATCTGACGATCATCTTG
This sequence comes from uncultured Bacteroidia bacterium, assembly GCA_964542415.1. Lineage (GTDB taxonomy): Bacteria > Bacteroidota > Bacteroidia > J057 > J057 > CAZIVQ01. The sequence goes on from CAZIVQ010000026.1 coordinate 2,861, forward strand.
CCAGTAAATGTGCGTATTGGCCCCGGTGAGCACGCCTTCACGCAGCTGACCGGTACAGCTCAACGCCCCGGTTTCACTGAAGCCATTGTGAATGAGCGTCTGCTCGCCCGCTACCAAGTAGGCTTGTCCCGGCCGGGTGGTCAGGCGATAGTCCTCCGGCTGCAGGCGCGCCACCACCGTGGCCTGGTCCCAATACCCCGAAAGGCTGGCGACCCAGCGGCCTGAGCGGCGGCGGCCATCTTCACACAGGGCCTCATCGCCATAATCAACGGTGACCCACAACCGATCGTCATGCTCTTCGCAGCTCACCCGCGCCTCCGGACAGCCTGGCACCAGCAAGTTGTCGCAGCGCCGGAATCCCTCGCTCTGCGCCCCGAGCAGCAAAAACGTCTGCCGCAGATGGGCATACTCACTTTCTGCCAAAGAAAAATCCAGAACCGTTTGTACCTCATCATCACCTTTGAGGGGGTCATTGTCGCAAGCCGCCAGAAAAATCAGGCCCAGAAACAGCAGACGCAGGAGCAAGGAAAAGCGCATGGCAAGGGGAGGTGAGGAGAGAGATGAGAGACGGGAGATGAGAGATGAGATGGGATGAAAAAAGGAGGAATTGCAAACTGTCACGGCCGGATTATCCAAGATCCGCCTCAGGCTGAAAGTCCGCCTTCGGAGGAAGGACGCACAAGCCTGCGCCAGGTCCAAAAATCCGCCCGAGCCTACGGCAGGATAGAGCTTATTTGCACGGATTACAAATCCTCGCGAGAGATGGGGACAAGGAGTTTCTCCCTTTCGCCTCGTCGACAAACTACCAGGAGGAACAGAGCCCAGGTCCATATTCCAACTCTATCCCCTCTTAAACACCCCGTTCATCTCCTCTACATAACGCAACAACTCCTTGCGGCCGCGTCCTTTGACAGAGGAAGTTTGCAGAATGGGCGGAAATTCTTCCCAGGTCGGTGCCATCGCAGCTTCATAACGCTTCATGCTACGGGAAAATTCTTTCTGGGAGAGCTTATCGATCTTGGTGAAGGTCAGGGTAAAGGGAATGCCTTTGACCCCCATAAACGCCATGAACTCAAGGTCGATGGCCTGCGGGGGCACCCGGCTGTCGACCAGCATAAAGACATTCATCAGGCTTTCGCGTTGCAGCACGTAGTCGTAGATAAGGCCAGCAAACTGCTCGCGCTTGTTCTTCGAAACCTTGGCATAGCCAAAGCCGGGCAGGTCTACCAAGTACCAGGCCTCGTTGATGAGGAAATGGTTGATCAACTGCGTTTTGCCGGGAGTGGAGCTGATCTTTGCCAGGCTGTTGCGCTCGACTAAGGCGTTGATGAGGGAGGACTTCCCTACGTTGGAGCGTCCCACAAAGGCATATTCAGGCCGGTCGGGAGCGGGCAACTGGTTGAGTTGACTGCTACTTTTGAGAAACTGTGCGGAGGTGATTTCCATGTCAGAGAGGGGAGAAGGGATTAGCGACTGAGCGACGAGCGACTGGGCGATCTGCGACTAGGCGATAAGCGACTGAGCGACATGCGACTGGGCGACGAGCGACTGGACGATCTGCGACTGGGCGACGAGCGACTGAGCGACATGCGACTGGGCGACGAGCGACTGGACGATCTGCGACTGGGCGACCTGAGACCGTGGGGTCGGATCGCTGAGTAAGCGGTGAAATTCCTTCGAGACCTCTGGGGTTAACTCAAACCAAATGCCCCGGGTAGCGTTTGAAAGAAAAGCTTAAAATTACGGCTTTTTCCCTTAGTTTTACCGCCTCATCCGCAAAATACCCCATACTTTGTCAAAACCCGTAACGCCCTATCAGCGAGAAGACTCTAAGAAGCAGCAAGTGACGGAGATGTTTGACAGCATCGCCCCGAAATACGACCTGCTGAACCACCTGCTGACTTTCGGGATCGACATCCTCTGGCGCCGCAAGGCGATAGGGATGCTCAAGCCCTACGCTCCCAAGGTGGTGGTGGACATTGCCACGGGCACCGGCGACTTTGCGGTAGAGGCCCGTAAGTTACAGCCCGAGAAAATCATCGGCATCGACATTTCGCCGCAGATGCTGGAGGTAGGACGGCAGAAAATGAAGCAAAAAGGCCTGAGCGAGCTGATCGAAATGCGCGTGGGCGACTCCGAGGCCTTGGAGCTAGCTAGCAGCTCGGTCGATGCCATCACCGTCGGTTTCGGGGTACGCAACTTCGAAGACCTGGAAAAAGGCCTGAGCGAAATGCTGCGGGTGCTGCGACCCGGCGGGGCAGCCGTCATTCTGGAACCCTCTTTCCCCACCCAATTTCCCCTCAAACAGCTCTTCAGCTTTCATTTTCGGGTGCTCACCCCCCTGCTCGGTCGCCTGGTTTCGGGTGACACCGCCGCCTACACCTACCTGCCCGCGTCGGTGCAGGCCTTCCCCAATGGAGAAACTTTCACGGCTATCTGCCGCAAAGTAGGCTACCGCCAAGCCCGCTATGTGCCGTTGACCTTCGGCGCTTGTTCGCTGTATTTATTGGAAAAATAAATCTGTTCGCTTCCAGCCTTCGTTGGTATACCATCCTCGCTGGCAACACGTTGGTTGCTAAGCAGGCAACGCCTTGGCCGCCTGCCCGTTGTGTTTGATAGATAAGTGCTTTGGAAATGTCCCCTTTTGGTGGAATTTTTGTCTTATTCGAGCCGTTATTCTGGCTTATATTTCTACCTCCCTTCTGTATCACTCTTTCTCTCACCTAGCAGAATCGTCATATTGAGCAGCTTTACTCCACTGAACATAGCATCGAAATATGACCAAGCAGCCTCTCGCCATTAGCGCGGCGCTTTTCTTTCTCCTTTTTCTGGGGGTGATGCATCCGGCACAAGCACAAGGGGGTTATGCCTCCCGCCACCCGTTTGACTTCAAGAAGTTTAACATGGGCTTTCTCATCGGGGCCAACTACAACATGTACAACCTCAAGGAGCAGGTCCAGATAATGGATGACAATGTCCTCCTGAAGCGTATACGGGTCAATCCCAAGCCTGGCCTCCGGTTGGGCATGATCACCAATTTCAACCTCCACCCACAGATCGCCTTTCGGATCATCCCCAGCATATCGCTGGAGGAGCGGGATTTTGATTATGTGTTTGAAACCAAGCTGGCCCAAGACCCGGCCCCCGGTGACTCGGTGGTGATCCGGCAGATCGACGCGGCGTATTTCAATGTCCCCTTCTTGTTCCAATTCAAGAGCAAATACTGGAAGCGCACCCGCTTCTACGTCAACGCCGGGCCCCAATTAGGCCTGAACCTCGCTAGCAACAAAAAGGTGCGCGATGACGAGGACCTGCTCAAAATATCCAACTTCGACCTCAGCCTGGTCTTTGCCTTTGGCTTCAACCTCTACGGCGACCGCATCAAGCTCTCGCCCGAGCTCCAGTACAGCATGGGCCTGCTCAACGTCTACGAGCCCCTCTATACCACCCATGCCGCAGCCATCGGGCAGCTCTATACCCAGGTGCTGACCCTGAACATCAACTTTGAGTAGAGCAGGGTTTTGGGTTTGGGGTTTTGGGTTTTGGGTTTTGGGTTTTAACGCAGAGGGCGCGAAGGAGGCGCAAAGATTCGCAGAGGGGGGAGGTTGAGGGTTTTCTCTGTGTTCTTAGTGAAATCCCTCCGTGACCTCCGTGGTGAAAAAGGGGTTTTGGGTTTTGGGTTTTGGGTTTTGAGACCGCAAGGTTGAACCTCCATGCCCTCCCCCGGTACACAGGGGGATTCATGATTCGTGACCTACCCCGGTGCACCGGGGCATCCATGATCTGTGGTGAAAAAGGGGATTGGGAAGAAGCGAATAGCAATTTCTGCAAAAATGTTGTGACCTTTGGGCACTCATCGCGTATTTAGCGGTGAAATCCCCAGGGGTTCCTATTTTTCATCCCAAACGACCTTTTCTATGTCCTCCCCCCGCAGCGTGCAAATCGGGCTGGTACAGATGTCTTGTAGTGCCGATGTGGCCGCCAACCGGGCCAAAGCGATGGTCCGCATCGAAGAAGCCGCTGCTAAAGGTGCGCAGGTCATCTGCTTGCAGGAGCTTTTCACCTCCCTCTACTTTTGCGACGTCGAAAATTACGACAACTTCGGGCTGGCCGAAGCCATCCCCGACGGACCAAGCGTACAGGCCCTGATGCCGTTGGCCAAGCGGCTGGGGGTGGTGATCGTGGCTTCGCTCTTTGAGAAGCGCGCCGCCGGCCTCTACCACAATACCGTGGCGGTCATCGATGCCGACGGCAGCTACCTGGGCAAGTACCGCAAAATGCACATCCCGGACGACCCGGGTTATTACGAAAAATTTTACTTCACCCCCGGCGACACGGGCTACCGCATTTTCGAGACGCGCTACGCCAAGATTGGGGTGCTGATCTGCTGGGACCAATGGTACCCCGAGGCGGCCCGCATCACCAGCCTGATGGGCGCGGAAATGCTGTTTTACCCCACCGCCATCGGCTGGCACTGCGAACAAACCCCCGAGGTGAACGACGAGCAGTTTCAGGCCTGGCGCACCATTCAGCGCAGTCACTCGGTCGCCAATGGCGTGCCGGTTATCGGGGTAAACCGGGTCGGCAACGAAGGGGACATGGTCTTCTGGGGCGGCTCTTTCATCACCAACGCCTTCGGGCGGCTCCTCTACGACGCGCCGCATGAGGAGGAGGTGGTGCATGTCGAAGCCCTCGACATGGAAGCTTCAGACTACTACCGCACCCATTGGCCCTTTCTCCGTGACCGCCGCGTGGACAGCTATGCCCCGCTGACCAAGCGGTATTTGGAGGAGTAGAGGGAGCCTTTGCCTAAATTTGCCCTTTTCCAACGCAGAGGTCGCCAAGGTCTCGCGGAGCGCGCAGAGAAAGTAACCATTTTCCCCCTTCCCTTTTTGGCCACTTCCCCAACCCCTTCTTCCTTTGTCCACGCCCCGCTCCCTCGGATACCGTTTTCCCGCCGAATGGGCGCCGCAAGTAGCCACCTGGCTCAGCTGGCCCCACAAAGAAGCCTCCTGGCCGGGTAAGCTGGAGGCTGTCTATCCGGTTTACGGCGAATTTGTCCGCCTCTTGGCAGTGAAGCAGGAGGTTCACCTCAACGTCAACGACGAGGCCATGGCCGAAGTGGCCCGCCGCCGCCTCGAAGCAGTCGGCGCCGACCTTGACCGGGTCTTCCTGCACCTGTTTCCCACCGACGATGCCTGGTGCCGCGACCACGGCCCGGCCTTTGTCGTAAACCCCGCAGCCGAAGCCCCGAAGGCCCTGGTCGACTGGGGCTACAACGCCTGGGGCGACAAGTACCCGCCCTACGAGCAGGACAACCAGATCCCCCGGCGCATCGCCGAGTACCGCCAAATTCCCCGCTTTGAGGCGGGCATCATCATGGAAGGGGGCTCCATCGAAGTCAATGGCCACGGCAGCTTGCTCACCACCACGGCCTGCCTGCTCAATCCCAACCGCAACCCCCACCTCAACCAGGCCCAGATCGAGCAGTACCTGCGCGACTACTACGGGCAGGAGCAGATCCTTTGGCTGCATGACGGCATCGTGGGCGACGACACCGACGGCCACGTCGACGACCTCACCCGCTTCGTGAGCCGCGACACAGTGGTGACCGTGGTGGAAACCAAGCCCACCGACGACAATTATGCGCTGCTACAAGAAAACCTAAAGCTACTCAAACGCTTCCGACTGCCCGATGGTAGCCCCTTGCAGGTGCTTGAATTGCCCATGCCCGATCCGGTGGTCCACGACGGGCAACGCCTGCCGGCCTCCTACGCCAACTTCCTCATCGCCAATGGCCTGGTGGTGGTCCCGACCTACCGCTGCGCCCAGGACCAAGACGCCCTCGACCTGCTGGCAAGTTGCTTTCCCGACCGCCAAGTGGTGGGCCTGGACTCCACAGACATCATCTGGGGATTGGGGAGCTTCCATTGCCTGAGTCAGCAGGAACCGGTGTAGGGAATAGGGGGCATAGGGGGAATAGGGGAATAGGGACACAGGGGACATAGGGGAATAAAGGATTTCCTGGCAGCTATGCCGTATGCCTCATTCCCCTTACACCTTACACCTTATTCTCCTTACACCCTTACACCCTTACACCTTATCCCCCCCTACCCCGGATACATCGAACCGGAGATATAGCTTTCGAGGTCTTCGATGGTGCGTTTTTGCTCGCCGATGATGCCTTTAACCACGTCGCCGATGGTGATGATGCCAGCGAGTTCGCCATTTTCGATCACGGGCAGGTGGCGGATGTGCTTTTCGGTCATGAGAAACATGCAGTCATGCAGGGTGCGTTGGGGCTTGACGTAGAAGACCTTGGGGGTCATCAGGTCGCTTACCAGGGTATTATGAGAGGATTTGCCTTTGAGGATGACCTTGCGGGCGTAGTCACGCTCGGAGAAAATGCCGACGAGCTTGCCGCCTTCGATCACGGGCACCGCCCCGATGTTGTGCTCGGCCATGAGTTCGAGGGCTTGGTAGACGGTGGCGGAAGGGCTGACAAACCAGAGCTGGCCGCCTTTGGTGGAGAGAATGTTGCGAACGCTTAGCATAGGAGTAGAAGTTTTTGAGGTGAAAAAAGGTAACCGTAGACGGAAGACCCCCCTTTTGAAAAAAGGAAGGTAAAGATATTGGCAGACAAAAAGTACATTTTACCTGGCTGCTTGGCAACCCTTTTTTAACCGAAGGCGTCTGTACCCCGAAAGCGTTACCACTTTGCTTCGGCCTAAACGGAGGTTCGTAGCAGTTTTTTTCACCCACAGAAACACTCCTCAACGCATGAACCGGATTCTTCTTTCGCTGCTGCTCTTGCTGTTCAGCCGGTTGCTTCCCGCCCAGTCGGTCGATTCCCGCCAGGAGACCTTAGACCAATATTTCTCCTTGCTCGCAGAAAACGACCAGCTGATGGCAGGCTTTGCCCTCAGTCAAGGCGGCGAAGTGGTCTATGAAAATTACCTCGGCCAGGCCCAGGCCGGGGTACCCAATACCGCCACCACCCGCTTCCGCATCGGGTCGATCAGCAAGACCTTCACCACGGTGCTGCTTTTCCAGCAGATCGAAGCCGGCAAGCTGAGCCTCACAGACCCGCTGAGCCAGTTCTTACCGGACTTTCCCCGCGCCGACTCCTTGACCATTGATCACCTCGTCAGCCACCGAAGCGGCATTTTCAACTTCACCAATGACCCAGCTTACCCCGAGTATATGACCGAGCCGATCAGTCGCGAAAAACAGCTGGAAATCATCGCAGGCTACGAGCCGGTCTTTGCCCCGGGCGAAAAAGCCGAGTACTCCAACAGCAACTTCCTGCTGCTGGGCTACTTGCTCGAAGACCTCACCGGAAAGTCGCTGGCCGAGCAGATCGAGCAGGGCATTGCGCAGCCGCTCGGCCTGAAACTCACTGCCTACGGTGGCCCCATCGGCCCAGGCGATGCCGCCCCCTTTCTGCCGGGTGAAAACGGCGATTGGGTGCCCGCCCCGGTGACCGACATGAGCGTGCCCGGCGGGGCCGGGGCGGTCGTTTCCACGCCCCGAGAATTAATTACGTTTATCGAGGCGCTGTTTGCCGGTGAGTTGGTAAGCCCAAGCTCCCTAGCGAAGATGCAGGAAATCCGCGATGGCTTCGGCCGGGGGCTGTTTGCCTTTCCCTTCAACGAGAAACGGGCCCTGGGCCACAACGGCGGCATCGACGAATTTGTCGCGCATGTCTCTTACCTGGCGGAAGATTCGCTCTCCCTTGCCCTCACCACCAACGGCGGCCCCTTTCCCATGAACCAGGTCCTGGTGGATGTGCTGAGCATCTGGTACGGCCTTCCCTTCGAACTGCCGGATTTTTCGGCAGAGGAGACCACCTATCCGGCCGAAACCCTGGAGCCCCTGAGCGGGCATTACACCTGCCCCGACATTCCCATCAACATCGACCTGCAGGTGGTAGACGGACAGCTCCAGGCCCGGGGATCGGGCCAACCGCCGTTTCTGCTCACCGCTTTTGACGATGGCAGCTTTCGCTTTGCGCCAGCCGGGATCATGATGGCGTTTCCGCAGGAAGAAGGGGCGTTCGTTCCGGGTTCCTTTACGCTCAAGCAGGGCGGAGGGAGGTATGAGTTTTCAAGGGAGGAGTAGGGAGAATACCCTGCCCTCCCCCACAAACCCGTTGTAACCTTGCAACAAATTCGCCATACCGGCGAGATTAGGTTTATTTTACCGAAAAGGACCGCTGGAGCGCTACCGGCCTCTATTCCCTGCTGGAATACAAAACTGAGCTTCAAGGCAGCCTTCCTATTGGTTCGCCAGTGGCGAACCGATTACCGGGAAGGGCTCCAGGCCCCATTATTGCCCCAAAAACAAAAAAGCGGTTCCCAAAAAGGAACCGCTTTCCGCATGTAGTCGAGGTGAGAGGATTCGAACCTCCGACCCCTTCGTCCCGAACGAAGTACGCTACCGGGCTGCGCTACACCTCGAGTTTGTTGCGGATCGTAAAGGTAAGAACATTTCCGGCTTTTCCCCAAACTTCCCCTCCAAAAAACCGGCCGACCCATCGCCGAACACCGGCGGCAGCGGGAAAGTATTTTTGTAGTGATTTACCCAAAATGGGGGTATCATTGCAGGATAACCCTATTTATTATCCTGCTTCATGATTTATCCGGCAAGTGTAACGACATTGATTAAAAGAGGGCCTTCTTTGTGTCCAAAAAGGCAATTTTTGAGGGGGGCAATTTGCCTGCTTACTGGCCTGTTTGCTTCCGCCCTGCTTCCCGCTCAGGCACCCTGCAACAGCGGTTTTTTTGACCAGCTGGTCATGGATTTTAACAATGCGTATGCCTACAGCAGCCCCCCTACGGTCAATGGCGTGCGCTACTTCATTCAGGCAGAAGGCACTTGGGGTATCGCCAATGGAAACCAGCGCGATGCTGCTTTTAACCTCAACCCCAACGTCCATGTGCCGGGCAATTGTGATGCCTGCTGGCGCTTAAACGGGAATTTTGGCTTCAGGCCTATCCCCGATGTCTATTCTCCCGCTCATAGCTATACCTACGAAGTCACAGGCGACGGCAACCCGCTTACCTTTTCCTTCATCGACACGCAATACGGAGACAACCATGGCTCCCTCACCTTTACCATTTATGCCCTTTACGATTCTGCTTCTCATCCTTTGCAAACACCGCTTCAGCCTGCGATAAGCCAGGTCCCGCCTGCTACCCAAGTCTTGCTGGAGGTCATACCTGACGCCCATCTTGCTCCTGATAGCACGTTTACCCTTCAAAACGCGTCACTGAAATGGCTGGGTTCCGCAGCAGGGCAGCACTATTACCAGAGCCAGCAGCCTTACAGGTGGTCGGGGGCCGATAGCCTGGCGCAAGCGCTAGGCGCTCAACTAGTGCATCCCTGACTAAGTTTTTACCCAATTAATTGAGACTAGTTCTTTGTC
>CAZIVQ010000027.1:0-12179 GCA_964542415.1 uncultured Bacteroidia bacterium
GGAAAGCCGCCGCTAGTTTGTCTTAGTAGGGAGAGGGTAGGGGCGGAATTGAGGGGACTAAGTAACGCGAGAAAAATATTCGAGGAGCAAATATTTTTTGTTAAATTCCTCTGGCTCTACCCTTTCTGCCCTGATCCTGGTTGGTGCAGCATCCGCTTTTGCTCCTGCGTCTTTTTTATCCTTGGCTAACCCAACGTGTAATTTTTGGCTAACGTCTTCTGAAAAAAGCCATACGCCCGAGAGCATGGGCGGCGGCAGGCAAAACGCAATAAGGGTAAACCAAAAAACGGAAGCGGAGAATCAGCGGTTGCCCGCAGCATGCCGGACGTTTGCCCGAAGCTTGGTTGATACAGTTGCCTGCTGATCCCTGAGTACGCCTGTTTCGGGGAATTTCTCCCCTGCTTGCCCCGTTTAGTCCGTGTTGTTTTTATGTCGTCCCCCGTACTTTTTTCCCTGGCCCCAAACCCTGCATTTGCCATGAAGCGTCTACTTCTCGCCTGCTTATTTGTCCTTTCTGGTGTAGCCTCGACTTATGCCACCCATATTGTCGGGGCGGAATTGTATTATGTCTGTACCGATTCGCTGACCAATACCTACGACCTGACCCTGAAGATGTACCGGGACTGTGAAAGGGGAGAAGCACCTTTCGACAACATCATCACCCTCTTCATCTTCAATGCCCAGACCGGGGCGGTGGTGCAGACCCAAAATATCCCGGTGCCGCCCACTACCCCGCAAATCCAGCCTTCTGACTGGAGCGCCTGTGTGGCTACGCCGCCAGCCATCTGTGTGGAAGAGGGCATCTATCAGACCAGCATCACCCTGCCGCCCAACACGGGCGGCTATCACCTGGGCTGGTCACGCTGCTGTCGCAACAGTGCCATTTCCAACCTGTCTGCGCCGCTTTCGGAGGGCATTACCTTCCTGGCCACGATCCCACCCAGCGCCGATGCTGCCTGTAATTCCATGCCGCAGTTTGACCAGGTGCCGCCGGTCTTTCTCTGTGTCAACCAGCCTTTCTCCTTTGACCACTCCGCTACCGATTCCGATGGCGACTCCCTGGCCTATGCCATCACCGATCCCTACACCGGCATCAATTTTCAAGGCTTCGGCACTGGCAACCCCCAGCTCGGCGGCAACAACCCCACGGTGGACCCTTTTTCCAACCCGATGGGGCCGCCTCCCTACAACACGGTAAACTTTCAGAATGGCTTCAGCTTTACCAATCCGTTTGGTTCCGGTAACTTTAACATTGATCCGCAGACGGGTTTCATCACGGCGACCCCTACGCAAACCGGAATCTTCGTCTTTTCGATTTCGGTCTTCGAATACCGCAACGGGGTCCTGCTCAGCGAAAACCGCCGTGATTTCCAGATTCACGTGATCAATTGCCTGCCGCAAGGTCAGCCGCCGGTCATCAGCAGCGACCTTTCGGCCCTGAGCAGCAGCAACGACACCATCTTTGTGACAGGAGGGCAGCCCTTTTGTTACCCGGTGACCATCTCTGACCCGGTCCCCACCGATCAGGTGGTAGCTTTCACCGTAAGTGCGGCCTTTGGCAATGGCTTTTTCTTTCCTCCAGCGGCAAATTTCACCTTTTCTGGCAATAATCCCATCACCGGGCAGGTCTGCTGGACGCCGAGCTGTACCTATGATGGGCAGGTGATCCCGCTTATCATTGGGGCCAATGATCCCAATGAATGCCAGAACATCACCAACGTGTTCGATACCGTTTGGGTCAATATTTCCAGTCCGCCAAATACCCCGCCAGTCATTACCCCTGACTACAGCGGCCTGACCCGTAATGTCGATACCCTGATCATCCGGGCAACGGAGAGCTTCTGTTTTGATTTCGACATTGTGGATCCTGATCCGGCCGACTCCCTGATCGCCTACACCTCCAGCCCGATCTTCAACCAGCCTAACGGTCCCAGCTTTTCGGTCAACGGCAGTGGGGGCAACCTAACGGGGCAAGTTTGCTGGAGTCCGGGCTGCGATCTGGCTGGGCAGACGTTCGAGTTGCAGTTTACGGCCAATGACATCGCCCCCTGCAACACTTCTTTCCCAGTAGAAAATACCATCTACGTCCGCATCATCAACCCCCCCAACCAGCCACCGGGCCTTACTACTGACCTGAATGGCAATGTTTTCAGCAATGACACCATCTATGTTGATGCCCTGGACGATTTGTGCTTTGCTTTTCAAGCCACCGACCCGGATGCCGGGGACCAGCTTACCCTAACGCCCCTTGGAGCCATCTTCAACGGCCCGGGGGCCCCGGTGGTCACCACCAACGGCAATAACCCGGTGCAGGGCTCGGTCTGCTGGACGCCTGGCTGCGATTTCGAAAACCAGGTGGTGCCGCTGGTCTTGCAGGTGCTTGATCAGGGCGTATGTAACAACGTTGGCGAGGCTTTCGATACGGTCTACGTGGCGGTGGCCCCGCCCCCCAATGCCCCGCCGGTCATTACCCCCGACCTGAGCGGCACCAATTTCAGCAATGACTCTATTTTTGTCTTTGCCAATGACTCCTTCTGCTACAACTTCACCATCAGCGACCCCGACCCCAATAATGTGGTGACTGGCGTGACGGTGAGCCCCCTTTTCCAGGCGGCTGATGGCCCTTCGTTTAGCATCAGTGGCAACAACCCGGCCCAGGGGCAGGTCTGCTGGACGCCTGGCTGTGTCTACCAGGACCAGGTGATCCCACTGGTGATCAGCGGCAGCGACGATGCGGGCTGCTCCTCACAGGAGACGGTCTTTGACACCGTGTATATTGTGGTGGCTACCCCTCCGAATGATGCCCCCGAGGTCGTGTTCAACACGGCAGGGCTGACCGTAGATGGGGACACCATCTTTGTCGATCCGGAAGAAAATTTCTGCTTCGGGGTCTCTTTCCTCGACCCGAATGTGACCCAAGCGCTGACGGCTTTCACCCAGAGCAACATTTTTACCCAGCCCGATGGGCCGACTTTCAATCCTTCCGGCTCAAACCCGGTGCAAAGTCAGATCTGCTGGACCCCGAGCTGCGACTACGAAGGGCAACTGATCCCGCTGGTGGTAGGCGCTACCGACAACGGCGAATGCGACAACGAACTCACGGTGCTGGACACCATTTACATCAAAATCAGCGAGCCCTTTACCTTGCCGCCAGTGGTGGAGCACGACCTCAGCGGCCTGAATGCGGTGGGAGACACGGTCTACATCGAGATCAACCAAGGGCTATGCTATGACTTCTACATCGCCGACCTGACCCCGGAGAATGGTGTCGACTATGCTTACGACTTCGAAGCCCTGACCGGCAACAGCCTCAACCAGGGCACCATCTCGGTCACCATTCAGGGCGATTCGATCTTCGGTACAGTCTGTTTCGATTCGGATTGTTCCAATGGCGGGAGCCTCTACCGGAGCATCATTACGGGTCTGGACAAAACGACTTGCCCGCCATTTGAGTCGACCCGGGACACGGTCTACATCAAGGTGAATACCTCCTTCCAATCCTTTGCCGGGGCCGACACTTCGTTCTGCGAAGGCAGTGGCGGGGTACAGCTGAATGTGACACCGATTGGCGGTACGGCCCCCTACTTTTTTGTGTGGTATTGCTCTGATCCGGGAGGGAACTGCGGGTATTCGAGCGGGACTTCTCGCTACAGCCAGAATCCCATCGTGAACCCCACCGATACCACCACCTACTCGGTGCAAGTCACCGATGCGAATGGCTGCACCAGTGAGATCGACCGGATCGAGGTGGCGGTGAAGCGGCAGCCGATCGTAGATGCGGGTCCAGATGTAAGCCTCTGCGAAGGCGGCCCGGGCATCACCCTAGCCTGCGAGGTGCTCAATCCGCTACAGGCACCGGGCCCCTACGTGTACACCTGGCTGCCGCCCGACGGCCTGAATGATCCGACCCTGCGTACGCCCCGGGCCCGGCCTGACAGCACCACGATTTATACCGTGCTCGTCAGCTCGGCCAATGGTTGCACCAGTGACAACACCAACCTCGACACCCTCAGCACCATCGAAGTGGCGGTGAACCCGCGTCCCCGGGCCACGGCCGGGCCCGATGAAGCCATTTGCCTGGGCGAAGAGGTGCTGCTACAAGGCTTTGCTTCCGAAGCAGGCCCCGCCTATGAGTACCGCTGGACGCCAGGCACCGGCCTAAATGATTCGACTTTGCAAGCGCCTACCGCCAGCCCGCCCTTCACCACCACCTATTTCCTCACGGTCTGGTCCAATGGCTGCCCGAGCAAAGCCGATTCGCTCATCCTCACGATTCATCCGCAGCCTACGGCTGATGTGGGAACTTCCTACGAAACCTGTGCCGATGACAGCGTGCAGCTCAATGGCAGCGCGAGTGGTGACTCCGTGGGGATCTACACCTATGATTGGTCGCCGGCCACAGGGTTGAGCGATCCCGAGGCCGCCAAGCCCTGGGCCAGCCCTGATCAGACCACCACCTATGAGCTGCTGGCCACCTCCAGCTTTGGCTGCGAGAGCCCGGTCTATGAGGTGACAGTAAGCGTGCTGCCAACGCCTATCGCTGATGCGGGGGCAGATTTCTCGTTTTGCCGGGGAGACTCGGTGCAGCTCAACGGCAGCTTTACCCTGGCGGGGAATCCTGCCACCGAACCCATTTTCACCCGCTGGACCCCCCGATCACTGCCGGACAATGCCTTTGTGCTCGATCCTCAGGTGTCGCCTGGGCAGACCACCGTTTTCACCCTGGAAGTGGCGCACAACAGCTGCGCGACCACCGATGAGGTGCTGGTGACGGTCACCCCAGCCCCGGACTTGCGGGTGGAGGCCGATACCAACCGGCTGTGTGAGGGGTTGGCTACGGAGCTGCGGGCCATCGGGGGGCTGGGCAATGCCAGCTACGATTGGATTCCGGCCACCGGACTGAGTGATCCTAGCAGCGCCAACCCTTTGGCGCAGCCGACCCAGACCACCTGGTACCACATCCGCCTGCAAGAGGGGGCGTGTGTGGCTGAGGACAGCGTGCTAATCACCGTGAACCCGGCTCCCCTGGCCAATTTTTTCCCCTCTATCGAAGAAGGTTGCGCCGAGTTGACGGTGGGCTTTTCTCCGGCGGATGAAGGAGGGTCGGCGCTGGTCTGGAACTTTGGCGATGGCTCGCCGATCAGCAACGAAGTTTCTCCCTTGCACACCTATACCGAGCCCGGGGCTTATTTTGTGCAGCTGACGGCGACTGGAGCCGGGGGCTGCGAGGCCTCCTTTGAGGTCGGCCCCATTGTGGTGCATGCGCGGGGTGAGGCTGATTTTGTTTCCGATCCGCCTCAGCCGGGGCCGGTCATGCTTCCCGATGGGGAGGTTGCCTTCTCTGACCGTTCCACTCAGGCCCTGCGCCATTATTGGGACTTTGGGGATGGCTTCAGCGCCACCGAGGCCAATCCCCTGCACAGCTACCAGACGCCGGGCGAGTACATGGTGCGCCTGACCATCACCGGTGCGGGCGGCTGTACCGACGAGGTGATCTACGGGCCCTACCTGGTCCAGGCCCCTTCTGTTTTTATCCCTAACGTCTTTACCCCGAATGCCGATGGGATCAACGACGAGTTCCTGGTGCGCTACGAAGGCAAGGACAGTTTCCGGATGCAAATCTTTGACCGCTGGGGGCGGCCCATGTTCGATGGCAACACCTCCTCTCTCAATAGCTGGAATGGCCTCGACCCGGAGGGGCAGCCGGCGAAGGAAGGGGTGTACTTCTATGCGGTGAAAATTGGAGATAGATCCTATACCGGGGATGTGACTTTGCTGCGGTAAGGCAGGCCCAGCCATCCTCTCAGCCTGCCAGGCACAGCGTTGCCGGGCAGGCTGTTCTTTTTGGGGTAACATGGAGGCCGCAGGTTGCATAGTTGCAAAGGGGGCGAGCTTGGGGTATTTTTGCTGATATGCAAATCACAGACGAATTACTCGACCGCATCACGGCCCTGGCTAAGTTGGAACTTAGCGGGGAAGAACGGAACATGCTGAAAGGCGACTTTCAGCAGATGCTTGATTTTGTGGACAAATTGCAGGAAGTGGAGACCGAGGGGGTTGAGCCGTTGATCCACATCACCGAGGAAGTCAATCGCCTGCGTGAAGACGAGCCTTCGGGGGCACTGTCACGGGAGGCCGGACTGGCCCATGCCCCTGATGCCGACGGGACCTACTTCCGGGTGCCCAAGGTGCTGGACAAGTAACTTGTAACCTTTGGTCGCCAGGCCGTTATGGCAACTGTTACCCGCTGGGTTTTTCACTTCACTCGCTGAGGTATCCTGCTTCCTATGGACCCCAAAAAGTTTCCTTTTCTTCCGCTGCATTATTTTTTAAGCTCCTTTCCAGCTGCTTCTCGTTTCTGGTTTTGGGGGGTATGGCTGCTGCTGTTACTCAGCTGTGGGCTGACCCTCTGGCACCATGCCGACCCGGTGCATTGGGCCCTGGAGTTGCGGGAGGTGCCCGACACCCTGGCCGAAGAGGTGCCGGTCAAGACGGTGACCTCAGCTACCTACCGCAGCTTTGAGTTGCGCCTAAACGCTTTCCGCCAGAAAGTGAGCTTTTCTGCCAGCCCCCTGTTACCAGCTGAGTTTCCGGTTTACTTGTTTCTGGCCTTGCAGGCGATTGCCTGGTCCGTATTTCTGGCGGCCATCACCTTCATTCGCTCTCGCTGGATCTACCTCTTCTACGGGTTGTTTGTGCTGTTTTTTCATTTCAGCCACATCGCCCAGGTCATTTTTCCGGCGGACGAATATCACCTGGTGGAGCTGGGGCTCTTGTTGAGTTACCTGGGGTTGGGGTATGTGTTTCAAATGAACTACCTGCGCTGGGAGCTGGGGGGGAGAATTTTGGTGATGCTGGGGCTGAGCACGCTTTGGCTGGGCTTGGCGTTTTTTCTTGGCGATTGGCCGGCCCGGCACGAGATGACCCTCAATGCCTACCCCTTCATGGTGCTGCTGAGCGTGCTTTTCTTCTACTTCATCGCCAAAGAACCCACGAACCTCCTCGTAGCCGCCGCCACCAACCGCCCCGACCGGCGAAGTCGCCTCGATTGGCGGCTGCTCCTAGCCCTGAACCTGGTGCTGTTGCTGATGGAATTTATCCTGATCGACGAGTACCTCCGCTTTGGCCTGTTTGGGGAGTTCCAATGGAGCCTGCGCCCAGCATATCTGATCGCTATAGCTGCTTTGTTCACCGTTTTTACTTCGCAAAACCACTACCCTTTTCTTCGCGACGTCTTCACCACGCAGCGGGTATTCGTGTTTGTGCTGCTGAGCCTTTCCCTGGCGGTGATGAGCTTCCTGATGCTACAATTTACCTACGGCGACCCGGTGCTGATCTTTACCATTGAGCGGCTGGCGCTGCTGTTCTTCTTTGGCTTTGGGGTGGCCCACGTCTTTTACCTGTTCTCCAACTTTCTGCCCCTGCTGCGGCAAAAATTCCACGTCTACTACCTGCTGACCCGAGGGCCGCGCATCAGCCTGTACATTCCTTTTCTGGTGGCGCTGATCGTGTTTATTTCGGCAGAAGGCAAAGAAGGCTGGAAAAGCTACAAGCTATATTACCACAGCCTGATCAACCAGGTAGCGGATAACCACTGGCTGCGGGGAGACCGGCAAAAAGCCCGCGATTTCTACGAAATGGCTCGCCGCATCAGCCCAGTCAGCCCCAAAGCCAACTACAACCTGGCTTCGCTTGACCTGGCCGAGCCTCAGCAGGCGGCCCGGGCCATCGGCTACTACCAGGAGGCGGTGTCGTTTTATGCTTTCCCCTATGCCCGCCTCAATGGCGCTCAGCTCATGGCTTTCCTGGGCGACCCACAGGCAGCCATCGAATTTTTGCGGGGCGGGTTGAAGGAAGCACAAGCAGACCCTTACCTGGCCAACAACCTGGCCCTGCTCTATTGGCAGGCCGGGCAGCCTGATTCGGCTATCGTGGCCTTCAAGCAAGCGTTGCTGAGCGACTTGTCCCAGGGGGGCATTTATACCAACCTGGCTCAGCTGTACGAGGCCTACGACCGGCCGCAGGAGGCCCAGCAGTTTTATCAGGCGGCCATGGCCAGCCCCGATCCCGGCGTGGCGGCGCAGCTCGGGGCTCACTATTACCAGTTGAAAAGCGGGCAAGCCCTGGACCTGCCTGAGGCAACCGGCACCTTCGACGACTATTTTCTCAACTACAACCGCCTGCTCAGCGCGCTCGACCAAGCGGAAGCGCCTCTCTACAGCCCCAAGCTGAAGGAGATGGTGCAGGAAAATGCTGGTCCCGACGCCTTGCTCCTGGACGCATACCTGATGTTTCAGCAGGATTCCATCGAGCATGCGGTGAGCCGGATTGAATTTTTGGCCAATAGCTATGAGCGACATGCGGCGCGGTCATATGAGTTGCTGGCCCTGGCCTACCTCGACCGGGGGGTACCGGAGATGGCTCGAAAGTATTTTTTCGAGGCGGGGGAAGCGGGTGATCCTCAAGGCTACCTGCGGGCAGCGCAGATGGACATCGACCTGGGCCGGGCCGAGCCCGCCAGCCTGCGCTTGGCTGAACTGCGGGCCACCTACCCGGAGCTTTGGGAGCCGGTGAGTAAAGAGCTGGCCATTTTGCTGGCTGCTTACGGGCAGCCGGTGTACGCGGGGACGGAATGGAACCTGGCGGAGCTGAGCTGGGAAGAACAGTTGCGCATCGGCATCTATGCCGACAGCATGAACCAATACATCACAGCCCTGGAGAGTTTTCGCCGGGTGTTGCTGGCAGACAGCATCAAGGTAGCGCCTTTTCTGGAAATGGGCCGCATCTACAACCGCTACGGGGACTCTCTGGCGCTAGAAAACCTACGTTTTGGCCTGGCCCGCGACAGCAGCTCGGTGGCATTGCGCAGCGAGTATGTCCAGGCTTTGCTGTTGCAAGGGAGCCTGGTCGAGGCCGGTCCATGGATTGAGGCCCTGCCGGACAGCCTGCGGGCAACGCAGCATCTGGCAGCAGCATGGGCCCTGGCGCGGGGGGATACGGTAAGGGCTGACTCCCTCTGGCAGCGGGTGCTCGCCGCTCACCCGCTGGACCAGCAGAGCGTCCTGGGGTTGGCGCGCCTCTCCGATGCCCGGCAGGACTACGGAGCCTCGCTGGCTTTGCTGAACCCAGCCCTGGCGCTCAACTCCGAAAATCCCTACTTCTGGTATTACTACGCCCGGGCCAGCCGGGGATGGGGCCGGGAGGGAGAGGCTCGTTTTGCGGCAAAGCAGGCCGTGGAAAAGGCCTTTTACCCCGCCGAGCAGCAACGCTGGCGGGAAGAGTTTGAGGATTTGTTGGCGGTAGGGGCGGGGGCTTAATGGTTTCTTAATCTCCTGAAGCTATTTTTGGCCTATATTTAGCCCATTCTACCACCCTTCACCTCGCTTCATGTCACAACCTGTCAGGTATTTTCACCGCGACCTCAGCTGGCTCTCGTTCAATTATCGCGTGCTCAAAGAAGCCGAAGACGAAGGGCTCCCGCTCTACGAACGGATTAAGTTCCTCGCCATCTTTGCTTCTAACCTCGATGAGTTTTTCCGGGTACGGGTCGCCGCGATCCAGTCGGTGTTCAGCGTGGAGGACGAAGAGGTATTTCCGATGGATTTTGATCCTCAAGCCTTATTGAAGACCATTCAGCAAGAGGTGGAGCGGCAGCAAGAGGTCTTTGGGCGAATTTTTCGAGAAAATATCTTGCCGGCCTTGGCTGAGGAGGGCATTTATTTGCTGCGAGGGGTGCCGACCCTCCCGGCGCATCTGTCGTTCATCCACGACTTTTTCGACGCAGAGGTCAAGGCCTTTCTGCATCCTGAGTTGCTGCGCAAAAAGAAGATTGTCCATTTTCTCCGCGATGATGCCCTGTACCTGGCCATCAAATTGCGTAACAAGCACAAACAGACCCTCCCACCAAGCCAAAACGGCAAGGCCCCCCGGCGGGTACGCTACGCCCTGATTCAGATTCCTACGCATTATTTCCGGCGTTTTATCTCCCTTCCGGTGGTAGCGGGGCAACATACGCTGATGTTTTTGGATGATGTGGTGCGCTGCAACCTGGAGCGTATATTTCCGGGATATGAGGTGCTGGGCAGCTACGCCGTCAAACTCACCCGCAACGCTGACTTGCTCATCGAGGATGAGTACCGGGGAGATTTGGTAGAAAAAATCCGGGAGGGCTTGCGCAAACGAAAGATTGGGGCCCCGGCCCGGTTTCTTTATGATCCGGCCATGCCCAAAAGCATGCTCCGCTACCTGCAAGATACCTTCGACTTTACCCCCATCGAAATGATGTCGGGGGGCATGTACCATAATTTCAAGGACTTTTTCGACTTCCCCAACCCCTTGGCTCCCGCCCTGGACCGGCCTGCTACGCCTCCGCAGCCTCATCCTGAGCTACAAGCCTATGCCTCGATGCTAACGGCGATCAAAGAACGAGACCGGGTGTTGCATTTTCCCTACCACGCCTACGACTACGTGATCCGCTTCCTCAACCAAGCGGCGACTGACCCTGCGGTGGTTTCGGTACGGGCCACGCAGTACCGGGTGGCTTCGAATTCGGCGGTGGTCAACGCCTTGATCCGCGCCGCGCAAAATGGCAAGGATGTCACCGTGTTTGTGGAGTTGAAAGCCCGCTTCGACGAGGCTGCCAACCTGCGCTTTGCCCAAGACATGGAGCGGGCCGGGGTCAAAATCATCTACAGCATCCCCGGGCTGAAGGTCCACGCCAAGGTCGCGCTGATCCAGCGGAAAGAAGACGGCAAGCTTCGCGGCTACGCTTTTCTCAGCACCGGCAATTTCAACGAAAAAACCGCCCGTATCTACGCCGACCATGGCTTTTTTACCGCCCGGGAGGAGCTGACCGGGGAACTGGGGGAAGTCTTTCGCTACCTGGAAAACCAGGATTACAAACCGCCTGCTTTTCGCCGCCTGTTGGTGGCGCAGTTTAACATGCGCGAGCGTTTTATCGGCCTCATTCAGCGAGAAATCGACCAGGTACAGGCCGGGCATGAAGGAAAAATTCTCATCAAGCTCAACAACCTCGAGGACCGGAAAATGATCGACAAGCTCTACGAAGCCAGTCAGGCGGGGGTGGAGATCACCCTCATCATCCGGGGGATATGCTGCCTGCGCCCCGAAGTGCCGGGCCTCAGCGACAACATCCGCCTCATTCGCCTGGTGGACCAGTTTCTGGAGCACGCTCGGGTTTCCCGCTTCTACAACGGCGGCCAAGAAGAGATGTACCTGGGCTCGGCAGATTGGATGAAACGCAACCTCAGCCGCCGCATTGAGGTGGTTTTTCCGGTGGAGGATGCCAAGGTGAAAGCAGAGATAAACGAAATGCTGCACATGCAGCTGTGCGACAACACAAAGGCCATGCGTCTGAATGCGGACCTGGAAAACGTCCCCATCTTGCCCAAGCCAGGAGAAAAGCCTTTTCGCATGCAGCTCGAAGCTTATGAGCGCATCCGGGAGGCTGCCTTGTTGACAAAGAAAGCGTAGAATTAACAGCAACCTTCCCTGATTTTTCCTGCCAATCTGACACCATCCGGAGTTTCTTGCAGCAAGCCCGACAGGCAGCAGCCCCCGGCTATGCTGGGGAGTGACCGGGGATAGGTGAGCCCGTACCTCAAGCAGGTGCAGCGGTATTTTATGGCTTATACCGGAAGTATTGATAGCAACCTGACAGGAGGGCTGCTAAAGACCTGACATGTATCCGAAATTTTTGTAGCAACCAATGGCTTTGGGCTGCTTATTTACCCCTGGCACAGCCTGTGCAGAAGTATAAGGGTAAGCAATTCTGCTAAATCCATCATTCTACAAATATTATTCTTATGGAAGACCTGATTAAAAAATTTCTGTACACCGGGGTCGGTATCGTTTCTCTCACCGCCGAGAAACTGCAAGAGACCGTCGACGAACTGGTAGGCAAAGGTAAAGTCAGCAAAGACGAAGGTCAGAAGATCGTTAGCGACTTTTTTGACAAGACTGAATCCCGCCGGGAAGAAATGGAAGCCCGCTTCAAGGAAATGGCCGATCGGCTGAGCGAGAACTTGCACATGCCGCATTTTGCTTCGCAAGAAGACATTGATAAAGTGCTTAGCCGCCTAGACGCTATCGAAAAAAAGCTCGCCATCGAAAAAGCCGCCGTACCCACAGCTCCCAAGGCAGCAGCCAAGAAGACCGCT
>CAZIVQ010000028.1:0-11957 GCA_964542415.1 uncultured Bacteroidia bacterium
TGCGGTGCTTGCCTGGTAAGGCGGGCTCACATTGGCAACATATTGCCAGATAAATTATATGTCGTTTTTCAAAAAATCCATCTCCCGGACTGGCAAGAAAGCCGTACTACCCTTTTATATTGTCCGGTCTATGGTGTAGTTTTGTGTACGGAAATAAAAGCCCTGCATGCGCCCCTTTGGTCCCTTCCTTGTCGCCTTCATGGTCCTCACTTGCTGGGTGGGAGGAAGCTGTGGTGAATTGCGCCCGCTTTGGAAGGGAGAGTTTCCGCTCGAAAACTATACCCTGTATTATTCTGAGCCGATAGAATTTTCTATTCCCCTGCAAGATTACCTTACCCAACCGGTCACTGCCATGCTGGAGCTGGAGGTGGTTTACTACGTGGGGATCACCCGCACTTCCCTGCCGCTGTTCATTGCCTTGGAAGACAAAAACCACGAGGTAAAAGAATACTCCGCCAACATAGTCCTGAAAGAAGATGGCGAATGGCTTGGGGTGCCCCGGGACAATGAAATTGACGTCAGCCTCACCTATCCGATCGTAGATGGACTTGAGCTGAAACCAGAGCCTTACACCCTGAAAATTTATTCAAACGATACCGAAGCCGAGAAGGTGTACGGTGTGGTCTCTGTGACCGCCCGGCTCTACGAGCAAGCCGAGGGCCCCAAAGCCCCGGTAGCGGAGTGATACCTACTTGAAGGCTTCCCTCACCGGTTGAAACACATCGATCAACAAGCACTCGGTGAGGGCCCGGCCCCGATGCTGGGCATGGCCGGGAATGGTTGCGAGGTCTCCGGCCTTCATCACCTGGGTTTTCTCGCCGATGGTCAGCTCAAACTCCCCTTGCAGCACGTGGGTCAGTTGCTCATGATGGTGGCTGTGCGCAGGCAAGCTCGCCCCCGCTTCGATGCGCCAATGCACATAGGTCATCCCTTCCATGTGGATGACTTTGCCGTGAAAGCCAGGCTGTAATTCTCGGCTTTCGATCTGATCAAGGTCGGTAAACAGCATACAATCTCTGGTTAATATGGGGCGGGTAAATCCTCGCCTACTCAGCTAACATACCCTTTTTTTTCATCACTTTTCGCACGGTCTTACCCAGCCTGCGGGGTTGGTGGCTCCCTAGAAAGATGCGTTCTCCATTTTTGAGCTGAAGCTCCACGCCGTTTTGACCCGTCACAGAAAAACGAGGCCCTTGTTTGGTGGCATAACTGACTCCCCAGCCGCTCAGGTGCGACCAAAGCCCGGTCTTGTATACCCGGCAGGCAGCCACTTCGTCCCAATCTACCGCTTGCAGGTCGCGGTGAGCGGGAAAAAATTGATAGCGAATGCTGTTTTCGTCGACTTCAGTGCGCAGCCTGGCCAGCAAGACATAGGCCCAGAAACCGGCCATGGCAAACAAACAAATCAGGCTGATCATGACCAGGCCATCAGTGGCGCCGGTATGTCTACCTGTGGTCTGCATTTGTGCATACCAAACGCTGGCCAAGGGCATTAGCAGCAAGGCCGTGAGCCCTGCTATCCGCCAAAGGCAAAAGCGTTGTTCTTCATAGAATTTGGATTTTGCCATAGCTGTAACCTTTAGGTAATATTTACTTAACATTGAGTTAATATACGAAATCTTAACGACTTTGGCTGCTTCGGCTTTCAATTCCTTTTTCTCATCCTGTTGGGTCCGTTGCTTTCGCAGAGAAAAATGGCTTTCACTTTCTGAAACCGGCTTCAAAGCACACACGCCAAGGCCCATTTCCCATTAATTACCGGTAATTTACCAAAGCAATTACCCTCCTGCCAGACCTCAATGGTCTCACGGGAGGGTAAGCATAAACAGGGAAAACAGCAGGCGAGGGAAGTGATGAGGGTGCAGGGAATGATTTGCGTATGCACTTACTTCCTGCTTCTCTTGGGGTAAGGACGATTGAGCCCTAGCTCTTATCGCTGTTGTTGGACCCGTATTCGTCTACCTTGGTTCGTACCTGCTTGCTTAGGTTGGTGATGCGGGTAGAAATGTTTTGCCAAGCCTGCTCGCTGGAAGTCCTTACTTGATCCCAAGCGTCGGAAACAGCGTGGGCAGCTCCATCCCAAACCCTGCGAACCCGGTCGGCAAGGGTAGGATTTTCGGCGTTGAGCTGAACCAAATAGTCGTCAAATGCCTTTTGCTTGCCACCTTGGGCTTTCCCAGTGCTTTCGACCAAGCCTTCAAAACGGCTGATCAGTTCTTCCCGCTGTTGGTTATACTTGTTAATTTCGGCTTGGATCGCTTCCAGCTCAGATTGCAGGGCATTTCGCTTGTTGGTCACAGTAGCCTCCATCTCGTATAGCTGAGAAAGGTAGATTTTCACTTGCACTTCAGCTTCGGGATGCTGGGTTACTGTTTCGGTACCGGTAAGATTAGTCATGGATGAGGATATTATAGATGAAACAAAAAGGGAGGGATTTCCATCATGGGAGACGGTTCGAAGAACTTTGAGCCAGGCAAAAAGCCGGAGGCAAAACAGATGGAAAACCAGGGTAAGAGAAAAACGACTCTCCAAAAATGGAGAGCCGAAAATTATGTGTTCCTGAAGTTCATCAGGCGATAGCTACAGTCTCTTTCTCTTTCTTGAGATAAGCAGAGAACATCCAGTGATGCTTTTCAGTAGCCTTAAGATAACCGGTTAACAGGTCCTCTGTACCGACATCTTCCCCTTCTTGGGTCACCGCAATTCCCTTTTTAAGCTTTTTCACCAGAATTTCAAAATCTGCGACGACCAGCTCAACCATTTGCGGAGCGGTAAAGCTTCCTTGGGCCTCTTCGATGGTAGCCGTTTCAAGGTACTCACTAAAATTACTTACGGGACGGTTGCCCAAAGCCAAAATCCGCTCAGCCAACTCGTCTATCTGCTCTCGGGCTTCATCATAAAGCTCTTCGAATTGGTTGTGAAGCTCGAAGAAGCTATCGCCGTAAATATTCCAGTGAAAATTACGCAACTTCTGGTAGTAGAGGTGATAGTCCGCCAAAAGTTCGTTTAGGTGGTTGGTAATATTGTCTCTTTTTGAGATTTCGATCCCTAAATAGGTTTCCATATGAGAGAGTGTGATTTGATTTTAAAGAATTTATTTCCCGGCAAAAGCCATCCGAAATGAAAATAGTAAAAGGAGGTTTGTAAGCCTACTTTTCAAAAACCGGAATATGCTTTTTACCAGAATGTTTATGTTATCAATTTACGTTCATTCACTGCGGTTTGTTACAAATAATGGCCATTTTTCCCAAAAAACGAGGTTTTTTCCCTTGTTCAGCCCTAGCGAAGGGGCGCAAGCGCCAGGTACCTGGGTATAGCTTAGCTTTCTTATTTTTTCAAAAAGCGCCAGTCTCTTTTTAACTATTTCTAGACCAAAGGGGATTATTTCTTCTTCCCTACCTGCTACCCCACCCCTTCTCCCATGGGGTTCCAACTCTTTTCCTGAAATACGTTCTATGTAAAAAGTACACGGACAACCCCACAATTACTCAACCCAAGTTTACGTTACCATGACCCTTCTCGAAATCATCCTCGCCATTTTGCTTCCTCCCCTTGCTGTCGGCCTTCGCTTTGGCATCGGCGGCAAATTCTTCATCAACCTGCTGCTGACGATCCTGGGCTACTTGCCCGGCCTCATCCACGCCCTGTGGATCATGTCAGACGAAGCCCGACGGACTTGATCAATTTTCAGGGTTCAGGGAACAAACTCACTGTCCACTGTCCACTGCTCACTGCTCACTGTCCACTGCTCACTGTAGGGGCAGGATGCCTTTTTTGGAGAAAAGATTCAGTTTTGAGCTGCTCGCGCGTTGCGGGCAGCTTTTTTCCTGCATTCTTTCCCCATGAAGCTCCACCTTGTCGACCTGCTGATCATTCTGGCCTACCTGCTGAGCATTTCCTTCATCGGGATTTACTTGAAGAAGCGGGCCCAGGCCACCAAAGACGCCTACCTCCTCGGCGGAAAAACCCTCCCCTGGTACATGCTCGGGCTTTCCAATGCCTCGGGCATGTTTGACATTTCGGGCACCATGTGGCTGGTCACCGGCATGTTTGTCTATGGCATGAAAAGCGTCTGGATCCCCTGGCTTTGGCCAGTCTTCAATCAGGTGTTTCTCATGATTTTTCTATCCCAATGGCTGAGGCGCTCGCATGCCACCACCGGGGCCGAATGGATCATGTTTCGCTTTGGCAGAGGCACCGGGGCCAAGCTTTCCCATGGGGTGGTGGTGATCTTTGCGCTGGTCAGCTGCCTGGGCTTTCTGGCCTATGGGTTCATTGGGCTGGGCAAATTCGTGGAAATCTTTATTCCTTGGGAGGTGGTTTCAGGCTACGTTCCCTTTACCCTTTCACCGGAGTTTGTGCCGCATTTTTATGGCATCGCCTTTACGCTATTCGCTGTCTTCTACGCCATCCTGGGCGGGATGACCAGCATCGTTTGGGCCGATGTGCTGCAATTTTCCATTATGACGGCTTCGGCTTTTGTCATTGCCATCATCGCCATGACCAAGCTTGCGGCCACCGACCTCGTGGTCCCGACTGGCTGGCTGGACATCTTCTTCGGTACCCGGCTGGAACTCGACTGGACCCGCATCATCCCGGAGGTGGATGCCAAGATCGAATCTGACGGCTACGAGCTGTTTTCGGCCTTTTTTATGATGACGGTTTTTAAAGGCATCTTCGTGAGCCTGGCTGGCCCGGCCCCTAACTACGACATGCAGAAGATTCTCTCGACCAAGAGCCCGGCCGAAGCCGCCAAGATGAGTGGCTTTGTTTCTATCGTGCTCATGCCTGCCCGCTACCTGATGATCGCGGGCTTTACGGTCCTGGGGCTGCTTTTCTACGAGCGGCTCGACCTGATGGTCGGCAATCAGCTCGATTTCGAACAGATTTTGCCCTCGGCCATTGATCAGTTTGTGCCGGTAGGGCTGATGGGCCTGCTGCTGGCGGGGCTGCTTGCGGCCTTCATGTCCACCTTTGCCGGCACCCTCAATGCGGCCCAGGCCTACGTCTCCAACGACCTTTACCTGCGCTACTTCAAGCCCGACGCCAGCTCCCGGCAGATCATGCTCACTAATTACACCGTAGGCATCGTGGTGGTCTTGGTGAGCATCTACCTCGGCATCATGGCCAAGGACGTCAACCAAGTGCTGCAACTGATCGTCTCCGCCCTTTGGGGCAGCTACGTCGCCTCCAACATGCTGAAGTGGTACTGGTGGCGCTTCAATTCGATGGGCTACTTCGTGGGCATGGTTTTCGGCTTCATCGGCAGCGCCCTGCCGCTGATTTACCCGGAGATCTTGGCTACGCTTTTCCCCAGCTTCGCTCCCGACATCCGCATCCTCTACTTCTTCCCCATCATTATGGTCTTTTCGCTGCTTGGCTGCCTTTTGGGGACCTTCCTCAGCGAGCCCACCGATGAAGAGACGCTGGTCAACTTTTACCGCAAAACTCGTCCCTGGGGGGTATGGGGACCCATCCGCGACAAACTCCTGGCTCAAGAACCCGATTTTCAACCCAACCGCAACTTCTGGCGTGACCTGGGCAATGTGGTCGTAGGCATCGTCGCGCAGACCGTCCTGGTCGCAGCTCCCATGTACCTGGTGCTGATGGAAGTGGTGCCCTTGCTGGTGTCGCTGGCGGTGACCGTGGTATGCGGGCTCATCCTTTACCGGACCTGGTGGCAGCGATTGGAGGATTAGGGGAGAGGGGGATATAAAGGTATTGGATAGGCTGTTCCCTTTGGTACTTTGCCCATGAGCAGCGAGGTTTCAACCCCTCGCTGCTCATGTTTCTGGGCGGATGTGTCATCCGTACGGGCATGCGCTATCCCAGCAGGGGGAACAGCCTATCCCCAAGGGTTAGGCCGGGTTTCTTTTTTTGCTTTATTTGGCAAATAATAATTTGCTCAAAATACCACCTATAACTTACTGTCATTCAATATTTTGAGGGTAATATTTCTTTGTTAAAATCCAGGCTCTGCGGGAGGCTTTGTGGACGCTGGACTACTAGAATTAGAAAAAAAAGTTTCATCCATCGAAAAAAAAAGCAACCTTTCGCGCAGATTACTTCGTTTCCCAGTAGTATTGAAAATTTTCTCTTCGCTATTTCTTAACCGTCGTGTAACACATATGCACAAGACCGCATCAGGTCTAGTTCTTTATTTTACCTAGTGTTTTTTAATGTCTAATCCTAAGTTTTTTTTAATGAGAAAACTTTTACTAACTCTGTCGGCATGCCTGCTGTCACTCAGTGTGGCCCTGGCTCAAGGTACCATCTCTGGTACGGTGACCGATGCCGAAACAGGCGATGCTCTTGAAGGGGTAGCCGTCCTGGTGAAAGGAACCACAGTGGGCGTGTTCACTGGTTCTGATGGTAAGTATCGCCTTCAGGTACCTGAGGGAAGCGAGACGTTGGTCTTCAACTATGTGGGGCGGCTCAAGCAAGAAATTGCAATTGGTGGCCGCAGCACCCTTGACGTTTCCATGACCCCTGACGAGCTCCAACTTGATGAGGTAGTCGTGACTGCAGTGGGAATTGAGGCCAACCGGCGATCGTTGGGATACTCGGTTCAAAATGTGGACGCTGAAGAGATTGTCAATTCGCGCGAGACCAATCTGGTCAACGCCCTGAACTCCAAGGTAGCAGGGGTAACCGTTACCTCTTCTTCTGGATCACCCGGTTCATCTGCCAACATTCGGGTACGAGGCGCGACCTCTATCAACGGTAGTAACAGCCCCCTCTTTGTAATCGATGGGGTGCCAATTGATAACTCTGAGTCAGGTAGTGATGTAGATGGGGTGGACCAGTCTAACCGGGCCATCGACATCAACCCAAACGACATCGAGTCCTTGACCGTGCTCAAGGGGCCGGCAGCGACCGTGCTTTATGGCATTCGTGCGGCCAACGGTGCAGTAATCATTACGACCAAGTCTGGTAAGACTGGTAAGCCCCGGGTCACCATTTCGACTTCTTACACCGCCGATCAAGTCAATAAGCTACCTGGGCGGCAAAACACCTACGCACAGGGGCGGCCTATAGATGGCGTCCCTACCTGGCGTGGCCCCAATACTTTCGAAGGATTCAGTTGGGGACCAGCTATTGCTGACCTGGAGTTTGATGGTAGTGATTACTCCTTCGACCAAGGAGGCCGTCTCGTTCCCCGAGGCACGGGCAATGGACAGCCGGCGGTAGCTTATGACCCTTACACATTTTTTGTCACGGGCAATACCCTTGACCTCAATGCCTCGGTTTCGGGAGGGTCGGAGCGTACGACCTACTACATTTCGGCCGGGCGGCTAGCCTCCAATGGAGTGGTTCCCAATGCTACCTTTAACCGCAACTCGTTTAAGGTGCGGGCAGAAACCAAGATAACCGATAAGCTGACAGTGGGGATGTCTGCGACCTTTGTACAGTCAGGTGGCAACCGGATTCAGCGTGGTTCAAACCTCGCCGGGGTAATGCTGGGACTGCTGCGAAATACGCCTACTTTTGACATCGGCAATGGCCTGGAAGGCCAGGAAGCCGCTGACGAGGTATCGACTTACGAGTTGCCAAACGGGGAGCAGCGCTCTTACCGATATGGCATCTATGACAACCCTTACTGGACGGTCAACAAGAACCCTACCACGGATGACGTAAACCGCATCATCGGCTTTACTTCGCTCAAGTACGAGTTTACCCCGTGGTTAAGCCTGTCTTACAAGTTGGGGGCCGATTTCTTTACCGACCGCCGCAACGGGGCCATCGACATCAATCCTGGCTGGAGCCCGGGTAGCGTCTTTCAGAGCTTCCGTTCTTCGCAGGATATCAACTCCGACCTGTTGCTCCAATTCAACCGGGACATTGGTTCGGGCTTCAACGTCAATGCGACTTTGGGGCACAACTTCTACAGTACTGAGGTCATCAACCAATTTACCAACGGGTTTACCCTGGCCGCTCCTAATTATTACCACATCAGCAATGCGGCCGATATCCAAGGCGGAGAGAGCATCGGACGCCGGAAGCTGATCGGTGCTTTTGGCCAGTTCAACATTTCTTACCAAGACTACCTCTTCCTGAACCTGTCGGCGCGAAATGACTGGTCTTCGACGTTGCCCAAAGAAAGCAACAGCTTTTTTTACCCGGCAGCTAGCTTGGGCTTTGCGTTCACCGAGGCCTTGGGGATGGCCGGCGACCCGGTTTTTCCTTATGGCAAATTGCGCGCCTCTTGGGGACAAGTGGGTAATGATGCCCCGCTCTATGCTACGACCAACTATTTCAACTCTGCCTTCAGCGGAGGAGATGGTTTCATCACGGGCATTACTTACCCTGCTTTCGGCCTCAGCTCCTTTGAGCGCGATATCTTGCTGGGTAACCCAAACTTACGTCCGGAGACGACGACGACCTGGGAAGCTGGGGTAGATTTGAGGTTCTTTAATGGCCGTGTAGGCCTGGACTTGACCTACTACAATGCGACGACCACAGATCAGGTCATCTCGGTACAGTTGCCCTCTCCAACTGGCTTCACCAACTTTGTGCAGAATGCCGGAAAGATCACCAATACGGGCTGGGAAGGGATCTTGACCTTGATTCCGGTACGTACGCGCGATTTTGAGTGGTCCATTACCGGTAACTTCACTGCCTACGAAAATGTCGTAGAGGAACTTGCCCCCAACATTCAGGAGATTTTCCTGGCTGGCTTTGTGTCTACGTCTTCTCGTGCCGTCGCAGGCCAGCCTTTTGGCGCACTATGGGGCGACGCCTTTCGGAAAGACGAAAGCGGCAACTTGCTGATCGACGACAACGGATGGCCTACGTTGGACCCTGACAAGCAAATAATGGGAGATCCCAACCCTGACTGGTTGCTGGGGCTGCGCAATACCTTTACCTATAAAGGCGTAAGCCTTTCGGCCTTGGTCGACATTCGCCAGGGAGGAGATATGTGGTGCGGTACTTGTGGCATCATAGATTACTTTGGCACCTCCGAGCAATCGGGTGAACTACGTGATCAGACCGTGGTTTTTGATGGGGTAAATGCCAATGGTGAAACCAACTCTATCGAACGGCCCTACTATGACCCTGCTGCCGGACTTGGCTCAAACTACTGGGTGCGGTTTGGATTTGGAGGTATCTCCGAGATGTCAATCTATGATGCGTCTTGGGTGCGCTTGCGCGAGGTAACCTTGACCTATGCCCTACCCAGTACGTTTACTAACAAACTGGGGATGGGAGACATTTCTGTTTCCCTTAACGGTCGTAACCTCCTGCTCTTTACGGAGTACCCGGGCATTGACCCCGAGACCAACCTCACGGGGGCTTCCAACGGCATTGGGCTAGACTACTTCAACATGCCCAACACCCGTAGCTACGGGGGTACTCTTCGTATCAGTTTCTAACTTTTTAAGGTCGAAGGGAGCCGGTCGCTGGCCCAAAGGTAGGGGCCGGTTTCCATTCTTCTCATCCATTTCATTTCGTCCGTTTATGAAAAACTTAAAACTTCTGATATATATCCTTACGGTCGGCATCTTGGTCAGCAGCACCGGTTGCGAGCTGCAGGAAACCAATATCGACCCTACCCGGCCCGATGATGTCGCCATCGACCTGATCATGCCGAGCATGCTCAGCCAGGCGGTATTCAACCAGCTCTCCAACCCTGCCCGGGTAGCCGGGATTGTCACGCAGTATTTTGAAGGGGTGGATGCACAGCAGCTGCAGTACACGACCTACATCATTGCTGAAGATGCCTTCAACAACTATTGGCGCACGGGGCTATATGCCGGGGTGCTGAAAGATTGCCAAGTCATCATCGACAAGGCACAAGAAAGCGAACGTCCCATTTACGAAGGGATCGCCAAAGTTATCTTGGCTAGTGAATATGCGATTGCTGCCTCGTACTTTGGGGACATCCCATACTCTGAGGCGCTATTGGGGGCAGAAAACCTCAACCCAGCCTATGATTCTCAAGAAGATGTCTACGCGGCGGTGCAAGGTCTGCTCGATGAGGCAATCGAACTCCTCAATCGGGCTCCGTCCGACGCCCCGCCAGCCAGTGATGACCTCATTTTTGCCGGAGATCCTGCTTCCTGGATTGCAACGGCCTACGCGCTCAAGGCCCGGTATTTCCTGCATCTGACCAAGCGTGACCCACAAGCGGCAACCAAAGCCCAGGCGGCGCTGACCAATGCGTTTACCAGCCTTGATGCCCAGCCCAACTTTGCCTGGACCAGCGCCCAGACCGCCAACAATCCGCTGGCCAAGTTTGGGATCGAACGTCCCAATACCCTGGCGATTACCGGTAGCTTCTTCCAGTCCCTGGCCGATAAAAATGATCCGCGCCTGCCGCACTATGTGGACGATACCACAAGCTTCTACAATGCTGCCAATACCGATGTGGTTTGGTCGCAAAACACCTCTGTGATTCCGATCATCTCCTATGTAGAGGTCAAATTTATGGAGGCCGAGGTGCTCCTGCGCACAGGAGCTGCGGATGAGGCGGTTTCTGCGGCCCTTGCTGAAGCGATCACCGCCAGCATGGAACAGATCAGCGTGGCCAGCTCTGGCGCAGCTGCGATTGACCCTACTGCTTATGAAGCCTATGTCACCAGCCAAAGCAGCCTTGATGGATTGGCCGATACCGAAGCCAAACTGGATCGTATTATGACTGAGGCTTACTTTGCCTACTATGGATACAACTTCCACCAGACCTGGACCAATTTTCGCCGTACCGGTTACCCGGTCCTCGTAGCGAACCCAGATGCAGAGTTGGGATTGAATCCCTCCGGCATCGTACCCCGTCGCTTCCTCTACCCAGTGAGTGAGGCCCAGCTCAACGCTGACCAGCTCAATATCGCCAAAGCGCGTCAGGACACCAATGGAGACGGAGAACAGGCCCTCCTTGATGACGATACCTGGGCCTTTGAATAAGGATTCTTAGCTAGTTTGCTATACACGACGGAGCCCCCTGCCAGCAGGGGGCTTTTTGTTTTCCTTTTGCCACATGAGCTTGCCTCAATTGATTTTTCTGAGAAGCTTTCTTACCTTTTGGCCTCTTGCAGCCTTAAGCCTTTCTCTTTAATACCATCTCATGAAATCCTATCTTTTCCCCCTGCTATGCCTGCTAGGAACCTTTCTCCTCCTGACACAAGCCATGGCCCAACGCAATAACAACCTGTTTACTGTCACCAACAGCAACCTTTTTTTTGGGGAAGCCGTCGACGTTTTTGACTTGAGAGAACGGTCCACCGAAGGACAAACTTTCTGGGATGAATCCTGGAAGCAAGGCCTGATCGTCCTTAAGGATTCGCAGCAAATACGTGGCTATCCTTTGCGCTATGACCTTTTCAACGAAACGATCGAAATCAAAACCGGTCAAGACATCAAGGTCCTCCCGGTTTACAAAGTGTTTGCTTTTTTCCGTTTCGAAGGAGGCGATACCCTTTGCTTTCTGGACCTTGCCAGCTACCTAGACTTACCGCCTGATCCCGCGATCATGGGGCTCTCCCAGTTGTACTATGAAGGCCAAACAGTTTTGGTTAAACACAAAAAGCGCGAATTACTCAAAGCCAACTATGTACCGGCTCTCGACGCAGGCAACGTCAATGATAAAATCATTTTTACCGATGAGTTTCTCCTTTTCGATGGCCAAGGGCTCATGCGGGTCCCAAAGCGACGGGGGAAAATGAAG
This sequence comes from uncultured Bacteroidia bacterium, assembly GCA_964542415.1. Lineage (GTDB taxonomy): Bacteria > Bacteroidota > Bacteroidia > J057 > J057 > CAZIVQ01. The sequence continues at coordinate 11,663 of CAZIVQ010000028.1, forward strand.
GCGGAGCTTGAAGACCGAAACTTCGACCTGACGGGTTTTTTGAAAAAGAATAAAATCAATCCCCGTAAAGCAGAGGACCTCATTTTACTATGCCAGAAGCTAGATGAATTGTTGCGATAATGCTAGTGCTTGTGAAACAAAGTAATTAGCCAATTTAAACGCAGACCTGTCCCTGGTGAAACCGGGACCTGTCCCTGGTAAAACCGGGACATGTTGTAGTGGGACAAGTCTGGGACCCGCCTCTGGAGGGGAAAAAAGACTGAATTTAGCGGGTCGAAGATCCCCCGGCAAGCCG
>CAZIVQ010000029.1:0-7973 GCA_964542415.1 uncultured Bacteroidia bacterium
GCTACCACCCCGTCTTGTTGGCTAAACCGGAGTTTTTCCGGTTGGAGTCGGTGCGGCATTCGCTACGCGCTCCCGACAGCACCACCGCCCACACCTTACTGGACCTGCAAACGCTGCTGATCGAGGTCGAGCCAGCAGGCAGCTGGGTGCAAGAGCGGGCATACACGGCGTTGGTTTTTCGTCCCTGGATCGGGGCGCGGCTGATGCTGGTGCTGCGACCCGCTCTGGAAGCCCCGCCGGACTTTGTCCTGCTGGAACAGGCGGCGGCGGCCTTGGTCGAAGCGGTGGCCGACTCGCAACGACGGCTGGTGGTTCCCCTGGCGGACTATGCCCGGGTAGACCGGTTTTTGCGCGAGGCTCCCCTGCTCTATCCAGAGGAACTGGCCGCTGCCGCTCATTGGCGGCTGCGGCTGGCCACGACTTTCCAGGCCGTGTTGCCCGGTTGTGCCGAGCTCCGGGATACCTACGCCCAACCGCTGCTTCGCCAAAGCCTGCGGCCTTCGCAGTACCCTTTCCTTTACCTGATGCTCAGCTTGAATGGGTGCCAGGTCGACTCCTTTCGCGACCAAGTCTTGCGTGGCTTGGTGAGCTTGGCACCCGCGCCCTATTACCTGCGCCTGGGCGCAGAGGAGCAAATAGACCGGAAAGACTTGGCCCAAGCGCAGCAGCTCCTGGAGCAGGCGCTGGCGCTGGAAACCGATGCCCGCCTGCGGGCTCGCGATGCCCTGGCCCTGGCCCGGGTATTCCGGCTGCGGCGCAACTTTCGCACGGCGCGGGTCTATGCCCTCCAAGCGGATGCCTTCTGCCCGGAATGGGGAGAGCCCTGGCTGTTTTTGGCCGAAATGGTGACCCAGTCAAGCCCATTTTGCCGGTTCAGCGCGTTGGAACAGAAGGCCCTTTTCTGGCTGGGCATGGACTACTGCGAGCGGGCCATGGCCCAAAACCCCGACCTGAAGGCCCGGGCGGGTCGCTTGTTGGCTCGCTACCGGCAGCAGATGCCCTCCGCTGAGGAGGTCGCTTTTCATGGCTTTGAGGCAGGTGATCGCTTTCCTTTGCCGTGCTGGATCGGGGAGGTCGCCCGCGTGCGCACGGATTGAAGCTAAGTTTTAGGCTTTTTAGCTAAAAATATGATCAGCCTCTATTCGTGCTTGAGGGGCTATGGGGTGGCTTTTCCACATTTTATCCACTGATAGGCATTTTTTAGGAGAATAGTTGGCGGCTTGGGAGAAAAAATGCTAATTTTGATTGGATTAACCAAAAGGCCTTTTCGCCTTTTCCTTGAATCAGCCTGATTAAGTTCTTCATCCTTCACGCATTATGGCACAGACCTCGGTTTATAACGAAGACAGCATCAAGTCCCTTGATTGGCGGGAGCACATCCGGCTGCGGCCCGGGATGTACATCGGCAAATTGGGAGATGGCTCTTCGCAGGATGACGGCATCTACATTCTGATCAAAGAAGTGATCGACAACTCCATCGACGAGTTTGTCATGGGCAATGGCAAAAAGATCGACATCGACATCAAGGATGGGGAGGTGCGTATTCGTGACTACGGGCGGGGGATTCCCTTAGGCAAGGTGGTAGACTGTGTATCGCGCATCAATACCGGGGGCAAGTACGATTCAGAAGCTTTTAAAAAATCGGTGGGCCTCAACGGGGTGGGAACCAAAGCGGTCAATGCCCTTTCTTCCTCCTTCAAGGTTACCTCCATTCGCGATGGCAAGATGAAGGTCGCGGAGTTTGAACAAGGGTTGCTGGTCAAAGACCATAAGGTCACCAAGAGCAAAGAAGCCGACGGCACCGAGGTGGTGTTCCAGCCGGATGAGGGGGTGTTCAAGCATTTTCGCTTTTTGCCAGAATACATCTCCAACCAGATTTGGAACTACGCCTACCTCAACGCCGGGCTTTCGCTCTACTTCAACGGGGAGCGCTTTTACTCCAAAAATGGTTTGCTCGACCTGCTAGGCCGGAAAACGGATCCAGAAACGATCCGCTACCCCATCATTCACCTGAAGGGGTACGACATTGAGGTAGCCATGACCCACGGCGAGAGCTACGGAGAGGAATACTACACCTTCGTCAACGGGCAATATACCTCGCAGGGAGGTACGCATTTGCAGGCGTTTCGGGAGGCAGTGGTACGGGCGGTGCGAGATTTTTTCGGCAAAAGTTACGACACCACCGACATCCGCGCTTCCATCATTGCTGCATGTAGCATCCGGGTACAGGAGCCGGTCTTTGAATCGCAGACCAAGACCAAGCTGGGCTCGCTGAATGTGGCCCATGAAGGGCCTACCGTGCGCACCTTCGTCAACGACTTCATCACCCAAGAGCTCGACAACCACCTGCACAAACATCCTGAGGTGGCCGAAGCCCTTAAAAGGCGCATCGAGCAATCGGAAAAGGAACGCAAAGACATGGCGGGCATCAAAAAGCTCGCCAACAAACGCGCCAGGAAAGCCAACCTACATAACAAAAAGTTACGGGACTGCCGTTTTCACTTTAGCGATAAAAAAGGAGCCGAAGAGAAAAAGCTGGCTACTACCTTGTTCATCACTGAGGGGGACTCAGCCAGCGGGTCGATCACCAAGGCCCGCAATGTGGAGTCGCAGGCCGTCTTCAGCTTGCGGGGCAAGCCGCTCAACAGTTTTGGCCTGACCAAAAAGGTGGTCTATGAAAATGAAGAATTTAATCTTCTGCAGCATGCCCTCAACATCGAAGACGGCCTCGATGACCTCCGCTACAACAATGTCGTGATCGCTACCGATGCCGACGTAGACGGGATGCACATCCGCTTGCTGTTGCTTACCTTTTTTCTCCAGTATTTTCCTGACCTGGTCCGGGGGGGGCACCTCTTCATCCTCGACACCCCCTTGTTTCGGGTGCGAAACAAGAAGGAGACCATCTATTGCTATTCAGAAGAAGAGAAGCAGGCCGCCATTCGCAAATTGACCGGTAAGCCAGAGATTACCCGCTTTAAGGGCTTAGGAGAAATCTCCCCGGATGAGTTTGGGCAATTCATTGGGGAAGACATTCGCCTGCAGCCGGTGCTCCTGCAGACTGACACAGAACTGAAAAAACTCCTCAGCTACTACATGGGTAAGAATACCCCGGACCGGCAGCAGTTCATTATCGAGAACTTGCGCCTGGAAAAAGACCCGGTAGAAGAGGCCAAAGCAACCGTAGCCGCTGGATAAGTTCTGACAGTAAATTGTGAGAAGAAATGAGCTGCGGCTTGCGGGTCGTCGCTCGTTTTTTAGGCTCAAAAAATTGCGATAGATGTAAAAATTCCAGGTTTTTAGAACAACGGCTGCCAGGGGTTTTCGTACTTTTATACCAGGCTGCTGATGGTCAGTACCCGATCTTTTCTCTCCTCCCAACGACCCTTACCGGCCAGCGAAAGCTCGAAGCTTTGTCCTTGCCTGTATGGCTTACAGGTTAGGCATTTGCCATACATAGGCGATCTATTTGAGAAAGTTGGACCTGCTCAGCGAGGCTGGAACCAAGCTGTCAATTCTCGTTTTTCAGGGTTCATTCTCTCCCCCTTTCTCCCGCTAAAGCCCGTTCTACCATGCAAGTCCGCTTTCCGGTCGTTGCCGCTTTCCTGATTGGTCTCCTGACGCTGCTCTATACCCAATGGTACGAGGAGCCGTCGCCCCCGGAGCGCAAGGCCGCAGCCTTCCTGTCGGCATCGCCTACTTGGGCCGACTCGGTATTGGTGACCCTCAATCGCGATGAATTGCTGGAGCAGCTGCTCATGGTAAGGGTGAAACCCGATAGCCTCGGGGCCTTGCCCGCTGCAGGAGGGCTGGTTTTTGCTGGCAGCATGCCTGACAGTTTTCCCCCAGCCCTCGGGCTGCCGCCCCTCTTGGCAAGCTTGCCCGGCCCCGCCACCGATGGCCGCCTGCAATGGCCCCAAGGGCTAGCCCCGGCTGCCATTCGCGAAGACTCCCTGCTTTATCGTACGGCAAACTATCTGGCAGCGCGGGACCATCGCCGCCCCGCCCATCTCTACGCGTTTCCCGCCCGGCATCAGGAACAAACGGCTACCAACCGCCCGGCCCTGCTACAGTACCTGAGCTACGCCCATGAGGCCCTGCAACATCGACACCGCCTTCTCGCCCTCACCGGCAGCCAGGTCTACCAGCCGCAGCTGCGGGATAGCGTCCTTCGGGACAGTGCCCTGTGGTTTTACGAGCAGCTCGCCTGGGAGGGGCTACCGGTCATCTGGCTCGACTCCGGGGTCGTGAACCACATTCATCCTTTTTCGCAGAGAAAAGACCTCATCCAGGCCTATGCCGCCCGCTACCTGGACTTTCGCGGGCTGCTGATCGCGCCAGTTTCCCGCCAAGGCGCTTCCCTGCCGTTGGAAATAGAGCAAATGATCAAAGCGGGGGTAGACATGATCTATGTACAAGACCTTCGGCAATGGCCCATGGTGCTGGAGTTGCTCCGGCAGCAGTGGGAAATCCAGCCGGGTTTTAAGTCCTGGGTACGACAGCGGGTGCGCCGCATCCTGCTGGCCAAGACCTGGGTAGGAGCTCATCTGCCTCCGCCTCCTTTCTGGGAAGGACCGCAGGCCGATTCGCCGGAACTGGCCTACGAGCTAGCTGCGGGTATGCTTACCTTGGCGAAGAACAGCAACAACTTGCTGCCCCTCTCAAACCAAGACGCAGCCTCTCTGGAGGTGTTGTATGTAGGGGAGGCCATGCCGGTAATGACCCAAGCGTTGCAGTGGTACAGCCCGGTGCGCAGCTTTGAGCTACAACTGGATGCAGAGGGTCACTGGCCTGACCTGCCCTGGCAGGTCGAACGCAGCCGGGGGCCTTTGGTCGTGGCCCTGGCTCCGAGCGATAGCTGGCCCGAAAAAAGTCCGGCTTGGCGGGCGCTCTGCGAGCAGCGGCCGGTGATCGTGGTTAATTTTGACGAAGTGGAGCGGTTGCGGCTTTGGGCGCAAGCGGGGGCGCAGGTGCAAGCCTATCAGGTAGGCGAAGCCCAGCAGCAACTAGCGGGCGAGTTGCTATTTGGGGGAATGAGCCCTCGGGGGCGCTTGCCGCTGGCCCTGTCAGAAAGCCAGCCTTTTGGCCACAGCCTCAACCTGGCGCGGATACGGCTAGGTACTGTTCCGCCGGGCCTGGTGGGGCTGGACCCGGAGCGCTTGCAGCAGATTGATTCCATCGTGCAGGAGGGCATCGGGGCCTACGCCATGCCGGGCTGTCAGGTGCTGGTGGCCCGGCATGGGCAGGTGGTTTACCACAAAGCTTTTGGACACCATACCTATGCCCGTCGCCGCCCGGTACAACTGGGAGACCTGTATGACCTGGCCTCGATTACCAAGGTTGCCGCTACCACCCTGGCCACGATGAAGCTGAGGGGAGCGGGCAAGCTACGCCTGGAAAGTCGCCTCAATGAGGTTTTCCGGGGCGTATGGGTCAAAATGGATTCGGTCCTGGCGGTCGATACCCTTCTCTGGGTAGGAGACTCCGTGCGGAAAAGGGCTTTGGCAGACAGCCTCTTTCAGTGGGTCGTAGCCCGCAATGGCCAAGAATGGGAGCCTGAGCAAATCTACCTCGATACTTTGCTTGTAACCCCAGACAGCTTGATGATCATGCGTACGGCTGTGCAGGGGCAGGCTTCTCAAAAATCGCCGCTTTTCCAGGTGCGGGTAGCCGACCTGCTGACCCACAGCTCGGGCCTGCCCGCCGGGCTGCCGGTGTTGCGGTTTTTGCGCTACCGGGACGCTACCACCGGACGCTATGGGCGCTATTTCCATGCCCGGCCTGACAGCTTCCATACCATTGAGGTCGCCCAGAACTTCTTTCTGCGGCGCGACTACCTCGACAGCATTTGGACAGATACCAAGCGAACAAGGCTAAGCCCTCTGAGAACTTACCATTACAGCGATGCCAACATGGTGCTTTTGCAGCAAATGATCGATTCGCTGAACCAACAACCTTTGAATGAATACCTTGAGCAGGTGCTGTATAAACCTCTGGGTTTGCAGCGATTGGGCTTTCTGCCGAGGGGGCGTTTTGATTTAGGGGAATTGGTGCCGACGGAGTATGATGGGGCCTGGCGGGGCCAGCTCTTGCGCGGATATGTACACGATCCCACGGCCGCCTTGTTTGGAGGCGTGGCCGGCAATGCCGGGCTCTTCTCCAATGCCTATGACCTCGCCGTGTTGTTTCAGATGTTGATGAATGAAGGCCAATATGGCGGGCAGCAGCATCTTGCTCCGGGGGTGGTACGAGAATTTACCCGTACCCAGGTCGGTCATCGGGGCTATGGCTTCGACAAGCCCCCGCTCAATGAGCCCTACATCGTGGCGAGCAGTGCTTCCGGGCAAGCCTTTGGGCATACTGGCTTTACCGGGACTTGCGTGTGGGCGGATCCAGAAACGGGGTTGTTGTTTGTCTTTCTTTCCAATCGCGTACACCCCAAAGCCAGCAACTGGAAGCTCAACGAGCTGCGTATCCGGCAGCGCATCCATCAGGTGGTCTACGATGCCTTGATGGACCGGGAAGAGGCTGTTTTTATTGCAGAAACACATTCTGCCCCCCACTAAGAGACCTGGGGGAGCACGGAAAATAAAACAAGGAACAAGTACACCCTCAGGCAGGCGTTTTCACCTGGCTGAGAAAGGCTGCCACATCGCCAGCGGTGGTGTGGGGGTCCTCTTCCATGGGGATATGGCCCAGCCCGGCGTAGATGAGGAGTTCTGCTTGGGGAATGAGGTCGAGGAAGCGGTAGCCATCGCTGACCGGCAACCAAGAATCCAGGTCGCCCCAGAGGATGAGGGTCGGGGCCTGAATGCGGCTGAGCTTGCGGGTATTGTCCTTGTAGCGGCTGTTGACCAGGGAGAAAAAGGCCTGGGGGTTGCCTTCGCGGGAAAACAAGTCGTAGTAGCGATCGATCAGGCTGTCTGTGATCCGCTCCGGGTCTCCGTAGACCTGTTTGACAAATACCTCCAGGACATTGCGCTTGATGACGTAGCGGGCAATTTTGCTCAAAAAAGGCGTACGCGCCATACGAAAGGGTAAGGGCAGGTTCCCTCCCTCCATAAACCCGGCCGCGTCGATGAGTACCAGATGCCGGATCGCCTTGGGGAAAGCCAGGGTATATTCCCAGGCGAGCCAGCCGCCAAGCGAACTGCCTGCAATGGAAAAGTCTTTCAGGTCCAGGCGATCGCAGAATTTGTGCAAAAATTGCAGGTAGGTTTCCAGGCTGTAGCTTACATCTGGACTGGGATTAGACAGCCCAAATCCCGGCAAATCCACCCGAATGATCCGGTAGCGGTCGGTCAACTCTTCGACCCAGGCATTGAAGGTATGGAGGGAAGAAAAAGCCCCGTGCAGGCACAGCAAGATCGGCCCTTCGCCCTCGTCCCGGTAGTGAACCATAGCCCCATCGATCACGAGAAAGCGTGACTGGTCGTTGGTATATTTTTTTAGCAATTCGCTCATGCCCAAGATCAAACAGTCCAGCCGCAAAGCAGCTGGCAGTACGCCATTTTACTTAGTTTAGGCACGTATATGCCCACAGCGCCCAAAACCGTAGCTTTAATATACGACTTTTTTGTATGCATGCATCCCTTTTTTGCTGCTGGCCTATTTTCTTAAGACGTAAAAAGGCTCCCGGAGGGTTCCGGGAGCCTTTAAGCTTAGGGGTTTCCCCTGCCATGGGGAGCGAGGGTTAAACGCCTCACTGTTCATGGCAAGGGCGGAGGGGAAACAGCCTACCATTAAGCCCTATTTTACTTCAAACTCCAGCTCCGCCCCCGTTGCCAGGGTTACCTTCAGCCTGCCCTGCTTCTCATTTCGCCTGACTGACCGCAAAATGCGCTGGGCTTCCTCAAGGTCTTCCACCGGCACAATCAGGGTGAATACCCCGGTTTCTTTGCCGCTGACCTGTACCTCAATGTCGAAGTAAGGCAACCACTCAAAAGGCTTGGTCGCATGCATGGGTTGGTAGG
>CAZIVQ010000029.1:8073-11864 GCA_964542415.1 uncultured Bacteroidia bacterium
ATGTCGAAGTAAGGCAACCACTCAAAAGGCTTGGTCGCATGCATGGGTTGGTAGGCGTGCTCGCCACTGCGAAGCTGCCAGGGGTCGTCGCAGATTGGAATGAGGGCCATGATACCGTCTTCGCCGTGCAAAAGCACCAGGCTGTCTTGCAACTCGGTGGTTACCCCACTGTGGTACCGCAGGGTCACTTGGGCTCCGCTGGCAGTGGCTGCTACCTGGTCACGCACCAGGGTAAGGTCATGGGGCTTATCAAGCGTAAGGTGCCGCCGCCAGCGTTTCAGTTCCTTGCCTGGGTAGGCGCGGCTGGGGTCCATCAGGACGTAGTCTCGTTCGGCGGCGGAGGTAAATTCCAAGACTTTCCCGCCGATTTCGTAGTCAAAGGGCTGGTCTTTGCGCTTGCCGGGAAGTTGGCCTTCGCCATTGACCCTCAACACATTGTGCCCGGCGCTGGCGGCTTGGGGATACTTCCAGCGGGCTTCGTCGAAATACTCCTCGTCGTAGTAGGGCCGTCCCGAATCTCTCAGGTAATCTTCCCCTCGCCAAAAGAGGCTGAAATGCCCGATGTCCAGGTGCCCATGATGGGGGTCGTCATTAAGCCCGGCTTTGCCCGCCACAGTGACTTTATTGGGGTCGGTAAAATTGCTGCGCATCACCCACCAGTCGATGGTCCGAAAATGACGGGAAGGGACCTCGGGCACTTGGGGGGCCACTTCCGGCCTGGGGAAAATGAGGTCCAGTAGGTCATTGCCTTTGCCCAGCACTTGCTGCCGGTACCAGGCCCCTGCGGGACTTTGGGTTTCGGTGGTGAGCAAATTGAAGAAATCTGTGCCGCTAATCTGATGGTCATGCGCATCGCCAAAGTTCACGGACCGATCGGGGGGCACAAATAGGTAGACCGGAAAAGCGACCGGGTTTTGGCGCAAGCGTTCATTCAAGAAAAGGTTGTGCTCGCCCTTGCTGGCCCGCTTCAGGGCAAAGGCAAACAGCGCCGATCGGTCCATGCCGTAGCGCCAGTAGGAGCCGCCTTCTTGCCAGCCCCCGTCCTCGCCCAGCTCGTTCATCATGCGATTGATGCGGTTGTAGGATTCTGCCACCACATCCACGAGCTGCGGATAGTCCTTAAGCAGGGCCAGGGCTACCATCCCCAGCCCGCCGTTGCAGACGCCGGTCCAGTTACAGCGGTAGGAGCTGGCCCACCAGTGAAAATCGTAGTCACCCCGCACGGGGGTGATCGCTTTCTCCAGCAAAGCCCCTTTCAGCCGGTCGCGCTGGGTTTTGGTTAAAACCGGGTAGGTCCAGTCATACACCCAGGCCATGGTTTGACCCGTAGTGGCACTGCCAATGTCGAAGTTGAAATTGACCTGGTCGTCTGCGACGTTCCAGGGCCAAACCCGGCTGTAGATGATCTCGAATTCATGCGCTTGCAAGGTCCAGAGCGGCATGCGGCAGACCACCTCGGCAAAGTCGTAGGCTTTCTGCGCAAAGGCCGGCTCGCCAGTCATCTGGTAGACAAAAGCCAGGGTACGGGCATGGTCGCGGTAGCGGCTCAGCTTGCGGCCATAGGCATTCTCCCGGTCAGCTTCGGTCCAGCCCGCTCGCACGTGCGTCGCTCGGGGTGGGATCTCAGGGTCTACCGGCTGGTACAGCAGCATGTCGGCTTCGGCCAGCAACCGCGCCATGATCGCCCCGCTTTCAGGGTCGGTTTGGGTCCGTTTCAGGATGGCTTGCTTCCCGGCTTCGTCGAACAGCAGGTAGGGATGTTGCAGCTGCTCAAGGGAAATAGCCTGCTGGATCGCGGCTGGGGAAAGATCCTGAGCCGAAAGGAGGGCGGGAAAAAAGGAAGTAAGCAGTAGCGTAGTCCAAAAAAATCGCATGGGAGGGTATAGGGTTAGGATAAAAATTCTTCACGCAAGGGATTGAAGTTATCAACCAGCCGTACGTGTGAGGTGAGCAGCTTTACCGTGTGCTGCTTGCCGCTGGGCACAGCAAAAAGGTCCCCGGCTTTCAAGTGCTGATCCGGTTCGCCTTCGCAGTAGAAGATGAGCTCTCCCGCGGCCACGTAGGAGGTCTGCACGTGAGGGTGAGAATGAGGAGGCTCGGGCTCGTCCCAAGGGCCGTCGGTGAAGTCGATGACCACCGTCATCAGCTCGCCGATATGGGTGAGCTTGCGCTCCAGGCCGGGGCGTACGACCTCGGCAGGGGTTTCGTCAAATTTGAGTACAGGCATAATGAGTGAAGATTAAGGGAGAATAAGAAAGGCCGGAATCGGCTGTCAGAATAATGAAATGGGCTCATGCCACATCCGGGTGGGCGTCTCGATTCTGAGCAGGTAAAGGCCTGCGGGCAAATCGGGGGCACTCAGTTCATGTTTTCCCGGCTTCAGGTGAGGGAAGGCTCGGACCATTCTGCCAGATAGATCGAGCAAAGTGGCACGCGTGGGTTCTTCCAAGGCGAGCATAAACCTACCTGGGGCAGGATTGGGCCACAGGCGATAGGGGGGCGGGGCCAGGGTGGACTCAGCCTGAGTGGTGGGGGGCTGGAGACTAAACTCCAGGATGTTGCCCGGATTCTGCAGGTCGTTGGTAGAGACCACGTTCAGGCCGGAAAGGTCCGAGGTTCGGCCCCTTTCGCCCGTGAGCACATAAAAGGTCTTGCCATCGGGCGCGACCACGGCGTCCCGGTAGCGGTTGGGGGTGTAAAACTGATGGAGGGTATCGCCTACCACCGCCGTTCCCATGCTATCGAGCTTGAGCCGGTAAACCCGCCCTCGCTTTAGGCTGATGACCAGCAGAGAGTTCTTCCACTCCGGCAAAGAATCGCTGCCATAAAAGGCAATGCTGGAAGGGGCCACATTGGGGCGACAGATCCAGCTATTTTGACAAGCCGGATTATTGAAGTCATAATTATCCGTTACCGCAAAGAGTGAAAAGAGGGGCTCCTGATAGGCAGAATCCGAAAAGCTGCTTTCCTCCAGCAGCGTTACCCCCGGGGGGCAACTGCCGTTGGAATAGTTCAGGCTCTGGCAATCACTGGCCGACGACCAGTTGCAGTAATCATAAGCCTGGTCATCTTGAAAGCCCGCCACCCGCGGCCACCCGTAGTTGCCGCCCGCCAGGATCAGGTTGACTTCATCATCGGTATTGGGGCCATGTTCATCTGAATATAGCAGGCCATGGGTCCCAAACACCAAACCCTGCGGGTTGCGATGGCCATAGGAGAAAATATGGCTTTGTACCCCTCCCACCAGCGGATTGTCCGCCGGGATCGTGCCGTCGGGATTGATCCGCAGGATTTTCCCTGGATAGTGGGCCCAGTCCTGCTGGTCGATCTCAGCCTGGGAGGGCAGCACCTGCGACAGGATAGGGGTGCAAAAGTTGCTGTTTTGGTTGCCTCCCTGGTCACCAATCGAATAGTACAGCTTGCCGTCCGGCCCAAAAATAAGCCGACCTGAGTTGTGGTCATTGCTGGCGGGCAGGCCATCGAGGATGGTCAAGGGAGAAGCCAAGCTGCCATCTTCTCCCGTTTGACTGTAGGTAAATCGCACGAGCTTTTGCGTCCGATCTCCGGCAACCAGATGGGTGTAGGAAAGATAGACAAAAGGACTATCGCCTTCAAAATCAGGATGCAGGGCCATGCCCAAAAGCCCGTCCTGACCGGCCGTAGAGGAATGGTCGGCAACCTGGATGAGGTCATCTCGGGCGCCGGTGGCCGGGTGTACCCTGACCACTTGGCCCATCGCTCTTTCCGTAACCCACAGGTAGCCATCCGGACCGTAAAGCAGGTCCCAGGGT